>NZ_JARVRG010000018.1:0-54653 GCF_030209795.1 Arthrobacter sp. efr-133-R2A-63
ACGGCGAAGGCAACAACGACGGCGAATCGCACAACCGTTCCTGGAACTGCGGTGTCGAAGGGCCTACGGAGGATCCGAAGGTCCTGGGCCTGCGTGCCCGCCAGCAGCGGAACTTCATCGCCTCCATGCTCTTGTCCCAGGGTGTTCCGATGCTGCTGCATGGTGACGAGCTCGGCCGGACGCAGCGGGGCAACAACAACGGCTATTGCCAGGACTCCGAGCTGACGTGGATCAACTGGGACAGCGTGGACCAGCCGCTGGTGGAGTTCACGGCCGCGGTCAGCGCCTTGCGCGCCAAGCATCCGACCTTCCGGCGCAGCCGCTTCTTCGACGGCAGGCCCGTGCACAGGAGCGAGGGAGAACCGCTTCCGGACATCGTATGGCTTGACCCGGAGGGAGCCCTCATGCAGCCGGAGGACTGGGACAACGGTTTCGGACGCTCCGTAGGGGTGTTCCTCAACGGTGACGGGATCCGCGGCCGGGACAACCAAGGCCGGCGCATCACCGACGTCAACTTCCTGCTCTACTTCAACGCCCACGACGACGAAGTAAAGTTCGTGCTTCCACCGGATGAATATGCTCCGGCGTGGGACATCCTCATCGATACAGCCGGGGTGGGCGCCGACTCGGGGCCCGTTGAAGCAGACGGCATTGTGTCCCTCGCGGCGAAGTCGCTCGTGGTGCTCCGGGCCCACAGCACACCGGAGGAAGAGCCCGACCACTCCGTAGCCGTCTCGCTCGCCGCGCTCACCCATACGGTCACTGCCGAAACCGCAGCCCTCACAGTCCCGGCGGTGCCCTAACCCAAGACCGCGGCCCGGGAAAAAACGGTGAGGAATGACTGTGAAAGTTACTCACCCCCCTGAAGCCGCCCTAGAGACCGCACCAATGTCAGAAGCGTCCCAAACTCCGGGAGTTGCAGCCGGCCGCCAAGGTAGGGCTGTAAAGGGGAGGAATTCCTGCAAGACATTCTGGACCGGGGATAACGACTGGCCCTAAAGGGTATGCAGGCCGGCATTCTGTCCGCGGCGATCCCCGGCAACTCCCGAAGGCAGGGCGTTGCCGGGGAGCGCGCCCTGAACCCAGGCCGGGCGACGGCCGGTCCGCAGGAGCTCGCTCGCTGTGGCCAGTCGCCATTTCATCTGCTCAACGGCATGATCTTCTCCGTGGTCGGCATTTGAGTGCCCAAGCCATCGTTCGATCAGGGATACCTCCAACCGGTACTCGCCCAGCTCCCTGCACAGCTGGCAAGCGAGCCACGTGACCGCGGCTGGAGGCGGCCCCAACGGGCCCGTATCCTTGTCAGATCCGGCCACCTCTGGCCGGCGGACCCCGAGATCAGCTTCGGCGGCCACAACGCACTCCAAAGCAAGATCCAAGGCCCGACGGAAATCAAAGCACGCCCTGAGGACCTTGACCCGCCGAATCTGCTTCGTATATGACAAGCCCCTCACCAGCAACTCCTTGGCCTCAGGCTTCTCGGCCGAGGAACCAACCCCCGAACTCGATCCCCTCCCTCCGGATTCCACCTGCTGCCGTGGCGAGCGGGCCAAAGGGCCACGCGACGACCGCATATCCTCCCGGCTAGAGCTCCGGGCCGACGCCCATCCCCGATCTTGAATCTTGCTTCACCTCTTGCCTGAAAGACTTAATACTAAGCAAGCTTAGTACTCTCTGAACGGGATCGACGAACCATTCGACTGTTGGCGTTGACCTTTCCGCGTAGGCGCGGACAGATGCCCGGTCGCAAAAAATGAAAAGTATCCTTACTATTTACCGGAGAGCGCGGCGCTGGGGTGGTGAGCTCTTCCTTGATCCATTTCCCGGTGCGGTTCTCCGTGCGAAATCAGTCACCGAAGCGGTGGATGAAGTGTTTATCGAAATAGCTGACGGCCAGGCTACTTGTGCCGGAAATGGAGTTTGTGATGAACGAAGAGCAGGAACTTGAGCCGTTGTCCGCTGAAGAACTGGCCGCGGAAGGCATCACCGCGCTGCCGGCGAAGGAAGTCGCGTCCATCCTTGACCTCAATGCCGACCTAAACCTCGGAATCCAGGCGGCCGCGCCGATCGATCTTGGCGTGGCCGCGAACGCCAACGTCGCGGCACCTATTGATGCGTCCGCGTCGGCCAACGTTCTCTCGGCCGGTTCCACGGCCGCGGGTGTGGCCCATCAGGGCGCACTAATCGATCAGGGTATCAATGCCGACGCGACGGCGAACTCGACGCAGGACAGCAGCATCGGCCACACAGCGCCGCCGGCTGCGGCCGCGCCGGCCCCGGCCGCTCCCGCCGGCGGGACGGTCACTGATCCGACCGCCGCCGTGAACGGGAACCTGCTGAACGTGGATGTAAAACTCGACGCCAACGCCGGTATCGCCGCCCCCATCAACGGCGCCGTTGCCGCCAACGCCAATGTTGCGGCACCGATCAACGCCGGGGTGGCAGCAAACATCGGCGCGATCGATAGCAATGCCGTGGCCGCCGCCCAGCAGGACGCCGTGATCAACCAGCACATCGACGGGGCTGCCACGGCCACGTCGAACCAACACTCGACCCTGCAGCAGTAGTACCCGGTGACGGTGATTCCCGGAGGTCCGCTCGACCCCGCCGACTATGCCAGCTCACCGGACATGGGCGCGGACGAACGCTGCCCGTCCCGTGCGGACGGCGTTGAGCTGATCGGTGAAATGGAAGGATCGGGCTACCGGGAACCGCCGTCTCTGGTGCGCCGGGCAGACGGACAGACCCTTCAGCTGACGCGGCTGCTCTACATGGTGTTGTCTGCAGTGGACGGCCGAACCAGCCCTGCGCAGCTTGCTGAGAGCGTCAGCGAAAAATCCGGGCGCCGGGTCTCCGAGGAGAACGTCCGCACCCTGATCGACTCCCAGCTTCGGCCGTTGGGTCTGCTGGTGCGCCCGGACGGCTCACAGCCGGAAGTCAAGAAGTCCAATCCGCTGCTTGGATTGCGCTTCCGTTACGCCGTGACGGATGCCGAGAAAACCAGGCGGCTGACCGCACCATTCGCCCACCTGTTCCATCCACTCATCGCCGTGCCCGTGCTGGGCGCCTTCCTTTTTGTCTGCTGGTGGGTGCTGGCACTCAAAGGACTAGGATCGGCAACCCACGACGCGTTCGAGAACCCGGCACTGCTGTTGCTTGTAGTCGCCGTGACGATCTTCTCCTCCGGTTTCCATGAATTCGGCCACGCCGCCGCAGCACGTTACGGAGGAGCGACTCCGGGAGCGATGGGCGCAGGCTTGTACCTGTTCTGGCCAGCCTTTTACACGGACGTGACAGACTCATACCGGCTCGGGCGCGCTGGCCGGGTCAGGACCGACCTCGGCGGCCTCTACTTCAACGCTATCGTCACTGTGCTGATCGCCGGGATCTGGTGGGCCACCGGCCACGACGCCCTGCTGCTGGTCGTGTTGACCCAGATCCTGCAGATGCTGCGCCAGCTCACGCCTCTGGTCCGTTTCGACGGATACCACGTGCTCGCCGACCTCACCGGCGTACCGGATCTTTTCCAACGGATCAAGCCCACCCTCCTGGGCCTGCTTCCCTGGCGTTGGGGCAGGCCGGAGTCCAAAGCCCTCAAACCGTGGGCCCGCGCCGTCGTCAGCATCTGGGTCCTGATGGTAGTGCCTCTCCTCCTCCTGAGTGTCGTGATGATGATTCTCACGCTCCCGCGCGTGCTCGCCACCGCTGTGGTGAGCATCGCACGCCAGCAGAGCCTCCTCGGCGATGCCTGGGGCCATGGTGACCTGCCTGGCGGCGCGGCGCATATCCTCATGATTCTCGCCGCTGCTCTTCCCATCCTCGGCACAGGCATCGTCCTCGTCAGGATGGTGCGTCAAGGCGCGCGGGCGGTTTGGCGGAAGACCCGGGGCCGTCCAGGCCGACGTGCCGGCGCCGCAGTCGCCGGCGCCCTTGTCTGCGCCCTGCTGATTACGGCGTGGTGGCCCAACGCCTCCACCTACCGGCCAATCCAGCGCTATGACCGCGGCACCATCACCGACGCCGTTTCCTTGGTAATGCCCAAACCCAACCGGCTCGTAGACGGAGCGCAAGGAAAGGTAGCAGCCATCTGGCCCTCCGGCAGCGTCAGGCCGACGGCGGACAAGCCGCAACTGGCCATGATACTGATCCCCCGGGCCCCGCAAACAACCGCCGCAGATACCGGCGCCCCCGCCGCAGAGCCCGCCTGGGTCTTCCCCTTCGATAAGCCGTTGCCCCCGGGCGACGGCGGGAACCAGGCATTGGCTGTGAACACCAAAGACGGGTCCGTAACCTATGACGTGGCGTTCGCCCTCGTCTGGGTTGATGACGGCCAGGCGCTCAACAAAAACGAAGCGTATGCCTTCGCCAGTTGTCGGGATTGCGGCGCCGTTGCCATCGGCTTCCAAGTGGTGCTCGTCGTGGGCCACGCGAACGTGATCGTTCCACAGAACCTCGCCGCGGCCGCCAACTACAACTGCGTCCAATGCCTCACCTACGCACTCGCCAACCAGCTGGTCCTGACCCTCGACCGCCCACTGAGCCCAGCAGGATCGGAACAACTGGCGAAAATATGGGACGAAGTCAGAAACTTCGAGGCAAACATCGAAAACATCCCCCTGTCAGAGCTGCAGTCCCGCCTCGCTGACTACAAGACCCGCATCGAGCAGATCATCACGCACGACCCCTCCGCAACCCAATCCGCATCCGGGACAACCGCTCCGGCCCCAAGCACCACGACATCCAACACAGCCCCAGCACCCCCCGACGGGGGCACGTCTCCCATACCCGGGTCCGCCCCGACACAGGCGCCGGTCCCACAGCAACCGACTCCGGCAGCCTCCCCGCCGGGCACCGCCCAACCGGTACAAACAGCAGTTCCCGCGCCGGCCACCGCCCAGCCGGCACAAACAGCCCCGGCGCCGACACAGGCTCCGGCGACGCCGCCCGCGACCGCGGTACCCGGCAGCTAAAACCACCCCAAATCTCGCCCACCATACTCCCCCGCCAACCGCTTGCAATTTCCCGGAATCAGCTTGGAATCCCGCCCACCGGACCTACCGTCGAATCTCTTCGGCGCCGAAGTGGTGCCTGTAACTGACGATCCACATCAGGAACACCATGAGCGTCCAGGCGGTGCGTTTGTTGCGCATAGGCTTCGACGCCCATGACTGTCGGTGCCGGGCGTGCCAAAGCCGAGGGCGAGCAACCCGACGTCGCGGATGTGGAAACCCGTACCGGTCGATCACCTGCAGGGCATCGGGCGCACCCACTACGGGAAAGGGGTTACCAAGAATTAATGTGTCGGTGACTCGCCGCTTGGACAGTTTTCACTGTCTCGCCTCGGCGCCGCACAAAACTGAACCCATGACTGATGACAAGGAACTCTTTAGGACTGGACTCTCGCGTCGCGGCTTCTTCACGGCAGCCGGAGCTTCCGGCGCCGTCGCCGTTTTGGCAGGCGCAACCCCGGCTTCAGCTGCGGACAACAAGGCGATGTTGCCCTCTGCCGTCGGCGACCCGCTGACCACCCCGGTGGTGAACGGACTGCATCTGCAGTTCGGTACCGATGCATCCAGCGAAGTTGTGGTGTCGTGGCACACCTTGCAGCCCGTCAAGCAGGCCCGGGCGATGCTCGGCGAAACCGACGGAAGTTACGGACGGAGCCAGGACGCGGTAGCAACCAGCTACGTCGACGCCAAATCCGGCCAGAAGGTATATGCCTATCACGCGAAACTCACCGAACTCGATCCATCCCACGACTACGTGTATGCAGCCATTCACGACGGCGCGCAGCCCGAGTTTGGTTCTTTCCGTACGGGTCCGCGCGGACGCGGAAAATTCACCTTCACAAGCTTCGGCGACCAAGGCACCCCCACGCTCGGAAAGAAATCCGGCTCCGGGCCAGGAACGCAGCAATGGGTCAACGACAACCTCGGTTCCCCCGCTGCGGGTGACATGCCGGCCGGCGTCGAACGCGTCCAGCCTCTGTTCCACCTGTTCAACGGCGATCTCTGCTACGCCAATATCTCGCAGAACCGGGTACGGACCTGGACCGACTTCTGGGACAACAACTCACGCAGCGCCCGTCACCGGCCTTGGATGCCCGCCGCAGGAAACCACGAGAACGAACTGGGCAACGGCCCGATCGGATATGCCGCCTACCAGACGTACTTCTCCGTCCCGCCGCAGCCCGGGCAGACCGACCTCACCCGCGGCCTCTGGTACTCCTTCACCGCAGGTTCAGTACGAGTCATCAGCCTTGCCAACGACGATGTCTGCTACCAGGACGGCGGCAACAGCTACGTCAGGGGCTACTCGAAGGGCGCCCAGAAAACCTGGCTCGAAAATGAACTCAGGACGGCAAGGTCCGATAGGAACATCGACTGGGTGGTCGTCTGCATGCACCAAGTTGTCATCAGCACGGCAGGGTCCTTCAACGGAGCCGATCTGGGCATAAGGCAGGAATGGGTGCCGCTGTTCGACAAGTACGGAGTGGACCTGGTTGTCTGCGGGCACGAGCACCACTACGAACGCTCGCACCCGATCCGCGGCCAACAAGCCAACGCAACGCTGACTCCGATTCCGGCGGACACGCACACCGACGTCATCGATACCACCAAAGGGACGGTGCATATGGTCCTGGGCGGGGGCGGAACGTCGGTACCGTCGAACCAGTTGTTCTACAACCCTCCCTCATGCCGTGTCATCACGGGCGTTGGCGCACCCGACCCCACAACAAATAAGCGGCCACCGGTCTACGTCCAGGAAGACGCTCCGTGGTCGGCGCAGCGCGATGCCGCGAACTCCTATGGCTTCGCGGCTTTCAGCGTCGATCCCGGCACCGAACCCGGAGGGACAACGAAGATGGAGGTCATCTACTACAACGTAACCGGCCCCCAAGGACAGCTCGCATCCTTCGAATCCTTCACGCTCCAGCGCCCACGGTCCGATTCACACCAACAAGGCGGCAACGGGAACAAAGACCGAGGCTAAACCGATCAGCGTCCCCAAAACAACTGTTCAAAGTCGACTGCCGTCAGTATTAGTCTCAAACCTACTCCTGGGGCCTCTTCTCATGGGACTGTCCGGGATTGTCCAGGAGGCTCTATCCGGCCTTGGATCAGGACGTCGCCGCAGTCGCATCGGCGCCACTTTCTTGGTTGAAGCTCCGCCAGGGATAGGAACATCAAGAACGGCCCTTGTTCCGTGTAGCGTTCGCGGATCTGAGCTCCGCCTCAAGACGGCGGTTATCGGCCTCCAACACAAGGACCATCCGGATGCCCGCCAGGTTCAACCCCGATTCCAGCAGCTCACCGATCCGCCGCAATATCACGAGATCGTCCTCGCTGTACTGGCGGGTCCCGCCCAGGGTCCTGCCCGGTTCCAACAAGCCCTTGCGTTCGTAGAGGCGCAGGTTCTGCTGACCCGTCCCCACCAGTTCGGCGGCGACGGAAATCGCATACACGCCCCTCCCCCGGTCCTCGGCCTGCCCCATCGGGTACCTCCAAAATCCTTCAAAAATCAGGCTTGCCCTGATCCATTCATGGTGCTATAAGAAATATATACCAGCCACCATAGATCGGCTGGGTTGACAACAAAAACTTCGATCCGCAAGGAGTGACACACCATGCTGATGCGAACGGATCCGTTCCGTGAATTCGACCGGCTGGCCGAGCAGGTGCTCGGCACCACGGCACGGCCGGCAGCGATGCCGATGGACGCCTGGCGCGAAGGCGAGGACTTCGTAGTCGCCTTCGATCTGCCCGGAGTCAACGTGGACTCGGTGGACATCGACGTCGAACGCAACGTCCTGACTGTCAAGGCCGAACGCCCGGACCCCGTCAGCGAGGGCACCGAAATGATTGCCTCCGAACGACCCCGCGGCGTCTTCAGCCGCCAGCTCATCCTCGGCGACGCGCTGGACACGAACGGTGTCAAAGCAAGCTACGACGCCGGAGTCCTGACCCTGCGCATCCCGGTGGCGGAGAAAGCAAAGCCGCGCCGCATCGAAATCGAAACCGCCGGAAAACAGCGCCAGGAAATCAGCGCCTGACCCTCGGCGCAGCCTCCCGGACCGGGAGCACCCCATCGGCCCACCACACGCAAAGGGCGGTCGAGTTCACAGACCACGCCACAGCGCAGCCAGCGCACGGATGGATGAGGCCCCGAGGATGACTCCCGCAACGATGGTCCCCGGCCGAACAGGCCGGGGACCATCCCCCCGCCCACGAGAACACTCCGCATCTAAAACAGCCGTCCGCCGGACGGTCCCCGCGAATGCCGGTCCCGCAACGGCCCGGTCCGCCAACCGGCCACATGCTCATCCTGCAGATCAGGCGCTGAGGGCCGGAAAACCGCACAAGTCCAAGGAGCCCCCATGAGTACCTGGCGCCCGTACGACAGCCAGTTGATGCCCGCGTTCTACGAACGCTTCGAGAAGAGATGGGGCAAAGGAACAGCGCCGTTCCTGGACCCCGAGACCCACGAACAACCCATGCCCAGGGCCCAGTGGATCAACCCGGACACCGGCGCCGCGGTCGCGGTCGTCCCCATCTGGACCGAGGACCCCCAGCACCGCTCATTCGGAGTGTTCTATCTTCCCCCGGCCGGCGATATCTGGGTCCTGCGACCCGGGTACACGAACTACCTCGAGACCGACACCAGGAACACCGAGCAAGCCAGCCTGCGCAACGACGCCTTCCGAAAAGCCGTCGCACACGCCAAGGAATTCATCTACGGAACCCAACCTTGACTCTTCGGGAAGACACCATGCCCCCTCTACAGACCAGCCAGTTCCTTCGGGACTGCATTGTTCACGATGACGCAAGCGACTCGGGGATCAACGCCGACGCGCTCTGCGGGCTTTTCGTCAGATGGGGTTTCTTGTCCAGCCGAGGGCCTCGTGCCGGTTCGCCGCCCCGGCGTCCACGGGCGCATAGACAACATCCGCGCCCTCGACGAAGGCTTCCTCCGCCAGGCGGGCCAGAACCGCGGCCTCGTGATCGGGCGCCACAGCGTCGCCGTCCACTGCGCGCACCGGGACCACCACAGCGAATCCATCTCCGAACGCCGCCCGGCCCCGCGCCAAGGGGCGGTCGAAGCGGGTCAGCTCTGCGACGTCGTAATCCTCCAAGGGCGCCTCGAACACGCCGGGTTACCAGCGCGAATGGATCGTCTCGCGGAAGTACGTGTCGTAGATTTCCCTGACTCTGTTCTCGAAGTCCGGTCCTAGGTGGTCCAGTAGTTGGGCGGAGGCAGCGTTGGTGCGGGCTTGTCCGGGGTTTCGGGCCCCTGGTATGACGGTGCTGACTCCGTCGTGTGCCGCGATCCAGGCGATGGCCGCCTGGGCTGTCGTTGCTCCGGACGGCACAATTCTTTTGAATTCTTCCACCGCTTTGAGGCCCTGTTCGAAGTCAACTCCGGAGAAGGTCTCTCCGACGTCAAATGCTGCACCGTTCCGGTTGTATTTCCGGTGGTCATTTTCGGCAAAGACTGTGTCCTTGGAGTACTTGCCCGAGAGCAGGCCGGAGGCCAGAGGGACTCTGGCAATGATGCCGACTCCGGCGTTCTTCGCCGCGGGCAGGACCTCGTCCAAGGGTTTCAGTCTGAAGGCGTTCAGAATGATCTGGACGGTCGCCGTGCCGTGCTTGATGGCCTCGAGTGCTTCGTCGGTCCGCTCAACGCTGACGCCGTATTCCTTGATTGCGCCTTCATTGACGAGCGTCTCCAGCGCATCGTAAACTTCCGGGCGGCTGTAAACCGGGGTCGGTGGGCAGTGCAGCTGCACCAGGTCCAGGCACTCCGTCCGGAGGTTCCGCCTGGAACGGTCAACCCATTGCCGGAAGTTGGCCAATGTGTAGTTTTCCGGTTTCTGTTCCAGGCGCCGCCCGATTTTGGTAGCTACTGCGATGTCCAGCCCGGGGTTGGCAGCGAGGAACGTGCCGATGGTTTGCTCACTCCGCCCGTCGCCGTAGACATCGGCAGTATCAAAGAAGGTCACCCCGGAATCCACTGCGGCTTCCAGGATGTCGTTGGCATCTTTCAGATCCACGTTGCCCCAGTCGGCACCAAGCTGCCATGTGCCCAGCCCCACAAGGGAGACGGAGCGCCCTGTCTTGCCCAATACTCGCTGCTTCATCCTTCGACTATAACCACGGCACAACTGCCCCGTCCGCATGGAAGGGGGACAGCTGATCCTAGGACCCGAAGAGCCAGCCACGCCTGGACAAAAGATCCCGTCAGAAGCGTAGTCTCGGAAACGGCTACAGACACAGGGGCCACTCATGGAACGACGTGGTCAGGGCCCTGGGTACCGCCACACGGCCGGCTACTTCACGGACGAGAGAAAGCGCGTCAGCAAAAAATGGAATTCAGGTACCTTGGCAACTCCGGCTTCAAGATCTCGGAAATCACGTTCGGCAACTGGCTGACCCACGGCTCCCAGGTCGAGAACGACACCGCCACCGCATGCGTCCGAGCAGCGCTCGACGCCGGAATCAGCACCTTCGACACAGCCGATGTCTATGCCAACACCGCGGCCGAGACTGTCCTTGGCAACGCCCTGAACGGCGAACGGCGGGAATCGCTGGAGATCTTCACGAAGGTCTTCGGTCCCACAGGGCCCAAGGGCCACAATGATCTCGGGCTCTCCCGCAAGCACATCACGGAATCCATCAACGGCTCCCTCAGGCGCCTGCAGACAGACTACGTGGACCTCTATCAGGACCACCGCCACGATTTCGAGACGCCGCTGGAAGAAACCATGCAGGCCTTCGCAGATATCGTGCGGCAAGGCAAAGCCCTGTACATCGGCGTGAGCGAATGGACAGCGGAGCAAATCCGTCACGGCCACGCACTGGCCAAAGATCTTGGATTCCAGCTGATATCCAACCAGCCGCAGTACTCGATGCTCTGGAGGGTCATCGAGGCCGAAGTGGTGCCGACGTCCGAAGAACTCGGCCTCTCCCAGATCGTGTGGTCCCCCATGGCCCAGGGCGTACTGAGCGGCAAGTACGAGCCCGGGAAACCTGCTCCCGAGGGCAGCCGCGCCACTGACACCAAGGGCGGAGCGCAGATGATCAAGCGTTGGATGTCCAACGAGGTCCTGACCGGGGTCCAGAAGCTCAAACCGATCGCGGAAGAAGCCGGACTGACCATGGCTCAGCTCAGCATTGCATGGGTCCTGCAGAACCAGAACGTGGCCTCGGCCATCATGGGCGCGTCCCGGCCCGAACAGGTCGCGGCCAACGTGACGGCATCGGGAGTGAAACTGGATCAGGAGATCATGGACAAAATCGACGCCGCGATCGGCGCCCTCGCCGAACGCGACCCCGCCCGGACCATAGATTCCTCACCCGCCACCCGGGAAGCATAGGCACCGAACGGTAGGGACGGCCGGCCACCCACAGCCGATCGCCCACTACCCGAAGCGCAGGCCCACCCGCCAAACCGGGTCATCAAGCGGCATTACACGGTTCCGAATTTCGAGCCCTTGCATTGAGGGCATGTTCGTTTGAAGGGTCGGGGGCGGACCGCACACTTCCATAAACCAGACGTATGTGTGGACAGTGTGCACACCGCCTTTGGAACGACAAAAGGACAGGCGCAGCCCCCTACGACCGGGAATCCTTTCCAAATGGAACTCCGCGCCAAAATCTTTCCCCGAGCTCCCCGCCGTGCGTGAAGCGAAGGAGCACCCGTCATGGACAACACTCAGCGCGTAGCAGCTAGAATCGCCCTCGCCGTCCTGGCAGCCGACGGCTTCCTCCCTCAAGCAGGTGCTTCTGCGTCGTCAGCCGACTAAACCGCCCCGCGGATGCTGTCTTCTCAAGTTCGACAGGCCATCACTGTCACCATTCGGTGACACAATGAAAAGGTGAAGGAGGACGTTTGACGACCATGACCAGCATCGACACACCTGCAGCTGCCGGCGTGATCATCCGCGCCCGGCGCCAGGAGCGCGGTCTTTCACAACAGTCACTCGCAGAGTCCGCCGGCGTTTCAAGGAAGTTCATTATTGATCTCGAAGCCGGCCACGAACGGGCCGAACTCGGCAAGACCATGGCCGTCCTCCACACCCTCGGGGTGTCCCTGACCGCCACCGACGCCATCCCCGGCGGTAGCGACTATGACCCGGCGCGCCGGGACTACGCCGAAACCTTCGCCCAGCTGATCAACTCGCGCGACTTCGAGTTCGCCATCAAGATGCTCGCCGACTACGCCACAGCATCCCTCAAAGCCGGACGACCGCTGCTCCAACGCAGCCCCCGGCTCAAGGAGCCACACTGGTCCGCGGCCCTGGCAGGGATTACCAACTACACCGCACACCGGCTCGGGCAACCCGCGCCATCCTGGACCAAACGCGTCAAAGCCCTCAACGAGGCGTGGATGCCGGCCGAGTCATATCGGAGTGTCCGGGGACCCATGAAGAAACTCACCATGTCGGAAACACCAGCCGAACTCGCCGCCCTCAACGTCTTCATCCGCGAACGCAGCCTGGCCACCGCATGAGCGGCGGAGAACTCACCGCCGCTCACATCCGGGCACTCCTGCACGAACTCGGCGGACGCCTGCAAGGCCGAGATGTGCACGGTGACATCAAACTCGTCGGAGGCGCCGCACTCATCCTCCAAGGGATCGGCAACCGCCCTACCGCCGAAATCGACGCCAGCTACGCCAACCCCAACGCGGTCAACGCCGTCGTCGGTGAGATGGCCGATGACTATGACCTCTCCCCCGGCTGGCTGAACTCCAGCGCAGCTGCGTTCATCCCCGACAACGCCACCTGGGTCCAGCTGGAACAACTCGACGGGCTGACCATCCAGGCCGCGGACATCGAAACTCTCCTGGCGATGAAAATCGCCGCCGAACGGGACAAGGACACGCTCGACATCGCCCGGCTACTCCGCAGGCTCAGCATCACGGACGCGAACGACGCCGTCGCCCTCGCCTATGACAAATATGGCGACCACGCCCTCCCCTTGGCTGCGGGCCGGGACAACTACCTCATCGTCGTCGACGACGCCCTTGACGCAGCCGCTACCCTCAAGCCGGAACCCGGAGAATAGGCTAGACAGTCCCCGACCGCTGGCCAAGGAATCAGTCCCAGCCGATCAACTGGATCAGAAACGGATAACCGCCCGGGCCCTCCGCCGCGACCCTAGCCAGCTCACCGTCCAGGGCTACGCCCGCCGCGGTGAAGGTTTCCGCGAACGAACGCTCCACCTCCGCGATCGAGGCCGCATGCAGATCGATCGGGTTAGCGCGCCGCAGGAACGTGGCCACTCCCTCGTTCAGCAAATCGGAAACAGCCGCAGGCAAACCCGCGAAAACCAGCCCGATCGGCAAGACCTCGAGAATCAGAAGCCCCGGCGCCCCCGACTCGATCCGCAGACCATAAGCGAACTCATCCAGCGCTCTGCCACACCCAATGAGATCCGGTGGCGCCGTCCCAGCCGTCGGCCGAAAAGGGTTCTCCACACCTGTCCCTGTGAATGTCGATGAATCTTATGAATCTCACCCGGCCAACCAGCCCACCGTTCGCGGGAACACTGAACGTAAACGGGTCGAGCCGACCGGGTGCCCGCGGTAGGGCTCGGCCAATACGCAGTCATCGCAGGTCTGATGATGCCCAGATCGCTTAAGGCTGCCCCGTAAATGCCCGGCCGGGACGGTCCGCGAGGCCGCAGGGATCTGGGACAAGGCTTACCTTGCACTTCGCTGACACAACACGATCCGAGCCACCCCGACACCTTGGTCGGAGACGATGCCTCTCGGACCGGAGGCAGGGCAGGCGGCGCCGCGGCCGCAGCTCTGCCGCCTGCCTCAAGGGATGTCGCCCGAGTCGGCGATGAATGTTGCCGGCAACCACCTACCCGGAATCCCGAAAACTCCGTGATGCACATCATGGAAACTTCTTGACAAACTTGTACAAGTATTTCCATACTGATGAAGCAGGGTTTCAACGAAGCAACTGGAGGACCGATGGCCGCAAAACTGACTGACGTCGCAAAACTCGCGGGAGTGTCCCTCGCAACGGCGTCACGGGCCTTTGGCGATCCGGGCCGGCTTGCCGCTGAAACCCGGCAGAAAGTCATGGACGCAGCCGTTCAACTTGGCTACGACGTCCCGGGACTCACGGGCAGCCGGACGTTCGGTGTGATCGTTCCGGACATCTCCAACGCCGTGTTCGCGGCCCTGATCAAGGCCATCCAGGACCAGGCTTGGCACGGGCGGCACCGCATGATTCTGGCTGATACCGCAGAGTCGTCCACCCGTGAACGTGAGCACCTGTCCGGTTTTGCATCCGGGGTGGACGGCATCATTCTGTGCTCCCCCCGGCTCCCGTCCAAGGACATCCACGACCTTGCCGGCAACGCACCGCTCGTGGTCATCAACGGCGAAGCCGAGCACGCAGCGCGTGTGTTGATGGAAGCCGGCGAGGGACTCCGCCAGGCGGTGGAACACCTTTATGCGTTGGGGCACCGGAAGCTGGCCTACGTTCCCGGCCCGGCGTCCTCTTGGGCCAACAGCCAGCGCCTCGCCGCGGTCACCCGGCTTTGTGATGAGTGGGGCATCGAACTGGTCACCGTTGGTAACCAGAACGCCACAGTCGACGGCGGACTAGCCGCCTCCGCTTCGGTGGTCGCAAGCGGTGCCACGGCGGTCATCGCGTACAACGACCTGGTCGGCATCGGTGTGCTCGCCGGCGCGCGGACCCTCGGTTACCACTGCCCTGAGGACATCAGTGTGGTGGGCATCGACGATCTTGACATCGCTGCGGCGGCCGAGCCAGGGCTGACGTCGGTCCGTGTACCTATTACCCGAAGTGGCTCTTTGGCCCTGGAACTCCTGCTCGAACAAATTGCCGGCAAAGCGAACGCCACCGAGGCGGTCCACCTCAACTCCCAGCTCATCGTGCGCGGATCAACCTTCGCCGCCCGCAACGCAGACCACACCCTCCAGGGAAAGTAACCATGAGAATCGTCATCGCAGACTCCAACCTGATGCCGCAACGCGCCACCTTCGAAGCGGCATTGCCGAACGGCACCGTCACCTCCTGGCACGAGAGTTGGAACGAACACTCGGTCCTGACAGACCTGAAAGACGCCGACGTCTATGTAGGACCGAAGTTCACCGCTGCCATGGGCGCCGAGGCCCGGAACCTACGGCTGGTCCACGTCGCCGGGGCCGGCTATGACGGGATCGATGCCGACGCGCTGCCAGCCGGGGCCGTCTGCGCCAACACCTTCCACCACGAAGGCTCAATCGCCGAACACATCGCCACCGTGCTGGTAGCACTGCGACGCAACCTGCTCGGCCAGGATGCCGCCCTGCGCACCGGCGTCTGGTCTTCGTCCGTCTACTCCCCCGACATCCGCCAGCCCGAAACACTCCGGGGTGCCGTGGTCACCTTCCTCGGATTCGGACACATCGGCAGTGCCGCCTGGAACCTGCTGCGGGCGTTCGGCGCGGAAGGCATCGCCATCACCCGCAGCGGAACCGTCAACGCCCAAGAACACTCCCTGCGCTGGACCGGCACCACCGACCAGTTGGGCGAGGCGCTCAGCGAATCCGAGGTGCTGGTGGTCAGCATCCCGCTCGACGCCGGAACCACCTCCCTGATCGGATCGGCAGAACTGGACGACCTCGGCCCCGACGGGCAGGTCGTCAACGTCGCCCGGGGCCCAGTCGTTAACGAAGCGGCCCTCTACGAGGCCCTGAAAGACCGCCGGATCGCCGGCGCAGCCATCGACGTCTGGTACCAGTACCCCGGCCCGGAGGGACGCGGGGAACCGTCAGCACTGCCTTTCGGCCGCCTGGACAACATCATCATGACCCCACACTCCTCCGGCGTCACCGCCGAAACCTTCCGCGGCCGCGCAATCGAAATCGGTGAAAACATCACCCGACTGTCCACGAACCAGCCCCTGAAGAATGTAGTGATCTCCCGATGACCCGAAAAATCGTCGACGTCGACGTGATTGTCACCAGCCCAAGCCGCAACTTCGTCACCCTCAAAATCACCACCGACGACGGCATCGTCGGCTGGGGCGACGCCACCCTGAACGGCCGGGAACTCTCCGTAGCCAGCTACCTCCGCGACCACCTCGCCCCCGCCATGCTCGGACGGGACGCCGACCGCATCGAAGACACCTGGCAGTACTTTTACCGGGGTGCCTACTGGCGCCGCGGACCCGTCACCATGGCCGCCATCGGAGCGATTGACCTGGCCCTCTGGGACATCAAGGGCAAGGCGCTGGACGTACCCGTCTACCAGCTGCTCGGCGGAGCCGCCAGGGACAAGATCCTGACCTACACCCATGCGACCGGTTGGGACCTCCCCGAACTCCTCGACTCCGTTGACCGCCGCCGCGAACAAGGCTTCCGTGCCGTCCGCGCCCAGTCAGGGGTCCCCGGCCTGGACAAGGTCTACGGCGTCACCAAGGGAGCTGCCGGCTATGAGCCCGCCGGCCGCGGCGCCGGACCGGTCGAAGAGGACTGGGACACTTCCGCCTACCTCCGCCACGCCCCGAAAATCCTGACCGCGGTCCGCGAGCACGTCGGGCCCGAACTGAAGCTTCTCCACGACGTCCACCACCGTCTCAACCCCACCGAAGCCGCCCGCCTGGCCCGGTCCCTCGAAGACGTAGACCTGTTCTGGCTCGAAGACGTCACCCCGGCCGAAAACCAGCGTCTCCTGCGCACCCTTCGCCAGCAAACCACCATCCCGCTGGCCATCGGCGAGGTCTTCAACACCATCTGGGACTGTGAGCACCTCATCACGGAACGCCTCATCGACTTCATCCGCACCGCCGTCGTCCACGCCGGAGGCATCTCCCACGTCCGCAAAATCCTGGCGCTGGCCGAGGTGTACCAGATCAAGGGCGCACCGCATGGCCCCTCGGATGTCTCCCCGATCAACCTCTCGGCATCGCTGCACCTCGGCCTGGCGACCACCAACTTCGCCGTCCAGGAATACATGGGCTACGACCCCTTGGTGTCGGAGGTTTTCCAGTCCAGTTTCCGATTCGAGGACGGCTACCTCCACCCCGGCGAAGAACCCGGCCTCGGCGTCCACGTCGACGAAGCAGCGGCAGCCCGGTTCCCCTACAAACAGGCCTACCTGCCCATCGCCCGGGAGCTCGACGGCTCCATGAAGGACTGGTGAACCATGGCCACCTCCCCACTGACCGCGGCCATCCCCGGAATCCTGCGGCGGCCGGCAGCACCGGCCCCCGGGATTGTCCATCTGGGCCTCGGCAACTTCCACCGCGCACACCAGGCCGTCTACACCGACGCCGCCATCAGTGCCAACGGCGGTGACTGGGGCATCATCGGCGTCGCCAGCCGCTCCACCACCATCCCGGACGCCATGCACGCCCAGGACATGCTCTACACCGTGGTGGAAATATCACCCGCGGGCTCAGGTTTCACCGTTCCCCGTGTACACACGGACGCCTTCACGGCCGCCGCCGACCCGGACCGCGTCGCAAAGGCAATCGGCGACGCCGGTACCAGGATCGTGTCCCTCACCGTCACCGAGAACGGCTATAACTACTCGCCCGCCACCGGCTCACTCAACCTCCAGGACCCGGCAATCCGGCACGATCTGGCCCACGCCGGCTCACCGCAGACTCCGATCGGGCAGATTGTCCGGGGCCTACAGCACCGGTCCCGGTCCCACGGCGAACCCGTCGCGATCCTCAGCTGCGACAACCTGGCCGACAACGGCCACCACACCCAGCGGTTGGTCCGCGAATTCGCCTCCCTGCTCCCGGCCGCAGAAGCCGCCGAAGCCCTTGCCTTCATCGACGCCCGCACCAGCTTCCCCTCTTCCATGGTGGACCGCATCGTGCCGGCCACCACGGACCATTACCGGAGGATGGTCGCGTCCCACCGGGGCTACGACGACCGGATCCCGGTCCCCGCCGAACCGTTCAGCATGTGGATCATCCAGGACAACTTCATTTCCGGTCGCCCCACCTGGGAGGACGGCGGAGCAGTGTTCTCCGACGAGGTGGCCGGGTACGAGCAACTGAAGATCCGGCTCCTCAACGGCACGCACTCACTCATCGCCTACCTCGGGGCCCTGGCCGGCGCCGTCACCATCCCCGAATCCGTTTCGCACTCTTCCATCGAACTGGCTGCCCGCTCGGTGCTCCGCCACGAGTACCTGCCCAGCGTTTCGGTGCCGCGCGATGTGGACGTGGACGCCTATGAGGACGAGCTCTTCACCCGGTGGCGCAACACGGCCCTCGGCCACCGCACCAGCCAGGTGGGATCCGACGGATCCGTCAAACTCCGCCAGCGAATCCCGTTGCCTGCACTGCAGATGCTCGACGACGGCGGGATGCCCCAGCTCCTGGCCCTCACCACCGCCGCGTATCTCGCATGCATCGCCCCGCTACCAGGCTTCGATCCCGGCCCACAGGCCCACGCCATGGAGGACCCGGCACGCGCAATGCTGACCGGCCTCGCAGCAGGATCCCGCTCCGGGCACGACCTCGCCCGCAAGGTCATCGGCGACCACCACCTCCTTGGCGAGGAACTGGCCGAACGCGAAGCCTTCATCCTGCGCACCGGCGAGTTCATCGACATCATTCACACAGCGGGACCACTGGCCGCCATCACAGAAGCCGGAACACCCGTTTCCCTCGCTTCAGCCCCGGCCCTCCAACCCACACGGAGCACACCATGACCACCCAAGCCATCCACGAAACGAACACGCCTGCGCTTCCCACCGGCACCCAGGCCGCCGTGCTGCACGGCGCCCGCGATCTGCGCATCGAGCACAAGCCACTGGCACCCCTTGGCCCGAATGACCTCCTGGTCGAAATGCGCTCCGGCGGAATCTGCGGCTCGGACATGCACTACTTCGCCGAGGGACGAAACGGCACCAACGTGCTGCGCCAGCCCACGGTCCTGGGACACGAAGGCGCCGGCGTGGTCATCGCTGCGGGACCCAACGCGAAAATGGCCGCCGGCACCGCCGTCGTCATTGAACCAGCACTGCCCTGCCGGGAATGCGCCACCTGCCTGTCCGGACGCTACAACCTCTGCCCCACCGGAACCTGCTTCGGATCTCCCCCGACCGATGGGCTTTTCGCGCGCCACATGGTGGTCCCCGAAGCCGCCGTCCACCCCTTGCCGGACACGATCCCGGCCGAAATTGGCGCCGCGATCGAACCGCTCGCCGTCGCCGTCTGGGCCGTCGAACGGGCGCAGGTCCGCAAAGGCCACCGGGTCCTGATCACCGGCGCCGGACCCATCGGACTGCTCGTCGCCCGTGTCGCGGCATCCCGAGGCGCCGCCGAAATCGTAGTGACGGACGTGAACGACGACCGCCTCGCCGTCGCCACAAAATTCGGCGCCACCCGCACCATCAACACTGCCACCACACCCCTGGACCTCGCAGGCATGGACCGGCTGATCGAATGCTCCGGGAACACCCGGGCCCTCGCCGACGGCATCCAGACCCTGGCACCGGCAACCCGCGCCACCGTCGTCGGCCAGGCCAAACCCACCGTGGACGGGATTCCGCTCGGATTCCTCCAGCGCTACGAGATCGACCTCGTCACCGCGTTCCGGTACGCCAACGCGTTCCCGACGGCGATCGACCTCGCCGCCTCCGGCGTGGTGGACCTGCAGTCCATCATCACCAGCACCTACCCACTCGAAGACGCCGCGACCGCCCTCACGGCACCGGTGGCCGACCCGGCCAACCTCAAAGTCCTCATCACCTACTGATTCACCACAAACAAAAAACACAGCAGGCATCCATTCAAAGGAGTATGGAAATGACCACAGCAGCGCACGTCCCCCCGGGGAACGTTGACCAAAGCAAGGTCCGGAAGGCAGCCGTGGCCGGCCTCATCGGCACAACCCTCGAACTGTATGACTTCGTCATCTACGGCACCGCCTCCGCACTGGTCTTCAGCAAACTGTTCTTCCCTAACGTCTCCCCGGCGGCGGCCCTGATCGCCAGCTTCACCACCTTCGCCGTGGGTTTCCTGTTCCGCCCCCTCGGCGGGATCTTCTTCTCCCACTTCGGCGACCGGCTCGGCCGCAAATGGGTTCTGGTGGTCACCCTGCTGCTCATGGGCGGCGCCACGCTGGCTATCGGGCTCCTGCCGACCTTTGGCCAGATCGGCATCTTCGCCCCGGTCCTGCTCTGCGTCTGCCGCGCAGCCCAAGGCTTCGGCGCCGGCGCCGAGCAGTCCGGCGGCGCCACACTGCTCACCGAATCCGCCGCGCCCGGCACCCGCGGCAAGATCGCCTCACTCATCATGGTCGGCGCCGCTGCCGGGACCGCCCTCGGCGCTCTCGTATGGATCGCGGCCCAATCCCTCGCGCCGAACGACATGCTCACCTGGGGCTGGCGGCTGGTGTTCCTGTCCAGCATCTTTGTCACCATCGCCGCCCTGATCATCCGGCGCAAGCTCGACGAGTCCCCCGTCTTCGAAGAAATCAAGCAGGCCCGTACCGTCCCCCCGGCCCCGCTGAAGGAAGTCGCCAAGAACGGCAAGGCCAACGTCCTGCGGGTCATCCTCATGAACCTCGGCGTTAGCACCCAGTCCTACACCATCCAGGTGTTCATGGCCTCCTACCTGATCACCGTCGTCGGAACCGACCCCAAGTTCATCCCCCCGGTCCTCCTCATTGGTGCACTGTGCGGCGGGGTCGCGGCCGTGTCCTTCGGAATCCTGTCAGACAAGATCGGCCGCCGGCGCGTCGTCTCGCTCATCACCGGGGCACTGGTCCTCTTTCCGGCACCGGCCTTCATGCTCCTCACCACCGGGTCCCCCGTGGCCATTGTCCTGGTGATCATCGTGGGCTTCATGCTGGCCTGCCAGGGCGTCGTCGGCGTCCATATGAGCTACTTCCCCGAAATCTTCGGCAGCCGCTACCGCTACGCCGGCGTCACCCTGGGTCGCGAATTCTCCTCCATCATCGGCGGCGGTGTCGCACCAATGATCTGCGCCGGGCTGCTGGGGCTCTTCAGCAACTCCTGGATCCCGGTCGCCATCTACATGTCGCTGACCATGGTGGTCAGCTTCATCGCAACCCGTCTCACGCCGGAAACGCTCAACCGCGACCTCACCGACCCCGAAGACGCCCGGCACCACAGCGAAATGATCACGGCCGCGGCCGGTGCGGGCGCCGCCGCGACGGCAGCCCAGCACGCCAAATAGCACCCTTGAACACCCGACGGCGGCACGCGCCGCCGTCGGGAACGTCACCATCGCACATCTGACCAGAAGGAAATTCAATGCAGCGCCTCGATGACCAGGGCACTCTTCTCCGCCCGGCCCCATCAGCGATCCTCAGCGCAACCCGGGTTGTGGCCGTCCTCCGTGCCAGCCATGCTTCCGAGTACGCCCCGATCATCGAGGCCCTCCAGCTGGGCGGGGTACGGAGCATCGAACTGACCTTGAGCACGCCAGGTGTATGGGACGAACTTCCCCGCCTTCAGGAAAGGTTCGGCGACGCCTTGGAAGTCGGCGTCGGAACCGTCACCACGGCCGCCGAAGCAGAAACTGCCCTGGACCTCGGCGCGGCCTACATCGTCACTCCCGTCACCAATCCGGACATTATTTCCGCCTGCGTCCGCCGCAGCACACCCGTTTACCCAGGCGGCCTTACCCCCACCGAACTCCATGCCGGCTGGACATTGGGCGCCACAGCCGTCAAGGTGTTCCCCGCCTCCACCGTGGGTCCCGGCTATGTCTCACAGCTGCGCGGGCCCTTCCCTGACATCCAGGTCATCCCTTCCGGCGGCGTGGACATCGACGACGTCCCCGCCTGGATCCGGGCAGGAGCACTTGCGGTCAGCCTGGGCGGCCCACTGCTGGGTGATGCTTTCAAAGGCGGCGACCTCCAGGAACTCAAGGGCCGCGCGCGGCGCGTCCGCGACCTGGTGGACCAGACAGCAGCCCAGCTCGGAGCAGCCCGATGAACGACGCCCCATACGTACTCACCTTCGGCGAAACCATGGCGCTGATGCGCACGGACCAGGTGGGGCCTCTCGCCCACGCATCCACATTGAGCCTGGGCATCGGCGGCTCGGAATCAAATGTCGCCATCGGGCTCCAACGGCTCGGCGTACAGGCTGTCTGGTGCGGACGCGTGGGAGCTGACTCGGTGGGCACCTTGGTGGAGCGGGAGATCCGCGCCGAAGGCGTTGACGTCCGGGCCGCCGTCGACCCTTTCGCCCCTACCGGGCTAATGATCAAGGAACGCCGGACGCCCGCCACCCAACGCGTCAGCTACTACCGGTCCGGCAGCGCCGGATCCAGGATCACGCCGGAGGACATCAACGAACAACTGGTGTCCGGAGCTGCCTTGCTGCACGTCACCGGTATTACACCCGCGCTTTCGACGCAGGCGGAATCAACCCTCAGGTATGCGGTGGACGCGGCGCGTGCCCACGGCGTGACCGTCTCCTTTGACCTGAACTACCGCGGAAACCTGTGGTCACCGGAAGCTGCACGAAGTGTCTACCGGGACATCATCCCGCTCGCCGACATCGTGTTCGCGGGCGACGATGAAGCCGCGATCGCGGTCGGCGCGGGCGACCCGGAGGAGCTCGCCCGGCGCATCTCTGCGCTCGGTCCAAACCAGGCCGTCATAAAGCTCGGCGCGGACGGCTCGGTGGCCCTCATCGAGGGCACAATATTCCGCCAAGCGGCAGTAGCCGTCGACACCGTGGACACAGTTGGCGCCGGCGACGCATTCGTCGCCGGATACCTGGCTGAACTCGTGGCAGGTCGGGAACCACAGGACAGGCTCATTACCGCCACGACAACCGGCGCATTTGCTTGCCTCGTTCCTGGTGACTGGGAAGGCCTCCCCCGCCGACACGAGCTTCCGATGCTGCAGACACGCGAGCCCGTCAGCCGCTAACGGCCACAAACCCATGGAGACCATGATGCCTTTGACAAGCCCGGAAAGAACTCCCTACTTCATTGGCGCCTACGCCGCGGCACCCAAGCCTGACGGGATGGGATCCCGTCGCTGAAGGAAATTTCCTGGCTTCCGTGTTTGCCCTGGACGGTGTGGCCGGCCTGGAAATTCCCTTCTCGGGGAAGCTGCACAAAGAGGATGAAGCCTGGTTCCTGCGACAGCTCCCGGAAGATGCGTGCTTCGTGGTGACGACGATCCCCGGGACCATGGCCAGGGTGCAGGCCGACCAGAGCTTCGGCCTCGCTTCAACGTCCGCCTCCGGCCGGAGGTCGGCGCTGGATTTTGTCCAGGATGCGCTGGAGTCGGTGAAGCGCCTGAACGGGCAGTTGGGGAGGCCCGCCGTCGTCGCCCTCGAGCTGCATGCTGCCCCGGTAGCCGCCAAAGATGCCGCGTCGGCTGCCGCGCTTGAAGCCTCGCTGACCGAACTGGCTGGCCGGGACACGGCCGGTGCCCGCCTCGTCCTGGAACACTGCGACGCCCTGATATCAGGCCAAGCCCCCGCCAAAGGCTTCCTTCCCCTTGAAGCGGAGGCAGAGGCTGTGCAGCGGGCAGGTGACGCCACAGGTCATCCTTTCGGCATGGTGGTCAACTGGGGGCGGTCGGTCATCGAGCAGCGGCGACCAGAGGCCGGGCACGAACACATAACCTACCTTCGTGAACGTGGACTTCTGGGCGGGGTAGTACTTTCCGGGTGCTCGAGCATTGACACGAGGTATGGTCCTGCCTGGGCTGATGTCCACGTACCGCCCGCCCCGCCAGAATCAGCCCGGTCCGGGGCTTCCGACCCGACCATCCGTTCAGATGAACTCCTTGAGCCTGGCTCGCTACTGACCATTGGGCGGATAGAAGAGTGCCTGCGAGCTGCCGGACCCCTGTCCGAAACCGGGTTCCGGGCGATCAAGGTGGCAGCGCCGCCCAATGCCAGCGTGGAACAGCGCGTCATGGCCATTGCCCAGACGCTAACGGTCGCGCAGCAGCCTTCCCGGAACCTACAAACCTGACCCTGCTGACAGAAAACGCCTGAGGCCGGCCGTGTTCAGGTCAGCGGGAAGCCCGTACACCCTTTTCCACCATTACAGAGACTCCGGCACCGCACTGCGCTTCGCCACCCGTGTGCCGAGGAACTCCCAGTTCTCACCGGTCGTCAGGTCCAGGCGCTCGGCGCCGAAAGCCTCTTCCCAGCGGTGTGGGACGAGCTCCCGCCACTTTTCGCGGACGGTCACCGCAGAGCACCGCGGAGGGGAGAACGCGGTGCGCCCGGTCTCGGCCCTAGTCCTCCAACACGCCATCACAGAGGCGTCTCACTACTTCGGTGAGCATCGCCAGGCCTGCCACGATGTCCTCGTCCTTGGTGTATTCGTGCTCGTTGTGGGAGATGCCGTCCACGCTGGGAACAAAGAGCATCACGGTGGGAACGATGTCCTTCATGTTGGTGGAGTCGTGCCCGGCCAGGGTCATGACTTCCTTGTTGGACAGCCCCAGGTCGGCGGCAACCTTGGCGGCGAGTTCTACGCCCTCGGATTGGTAAGGAGTGACCGGCCACGAGTGCGAGTGGTGCTGTTCCACGGAAACGTTGGCCAGCGCCTCGATTTCCGCGATGCGTTCGTGCAGCAGGGCATCGGCCTGGGCGAGGACGGATTCGTCGGCACTTCGCAGGTCCAGCAGCAAGTTGACCCTGGACGGCACCACAACGGGCGAATTCGGGTAGACGTTCAGCTGTCCCACCGAGGTGTGCAGCACTCCTGGGAAGCGGTTGGCGATCTCGCGGGCGGCAACCACCAGCATCGAGGCTCCCAAAAGGGCGTCCTTGCGGTCCGCGATGACGGTGGAGCCAGTGTGTGCCTGCTCGCCGTGGACCACGAACTCGTACTTGTTGGCTGCCCAGTTGGACGACACCAGGCCGATCGTAATGCCTTCCCGTTCCATGCTTCGACCCTGTTCGATGTGGATCTCCGCGCAGTATGCCGCCTTGGGTCCGTCGAATGAACCGCGGCAAGCGATGGCGTCCAGGGCATCCTGCACGGAAATCCCCGCGGCATCCGTGGTGGCCAACGCCGCCGCGAGCGGGAGCTTTCCGGTGTACACGGAAGACCCCATCATGGAGGGCTTGAAGCGGCTGCCTTCCTCGTTGAACCAGTTCACGACGGCGATGTTGAACTTCGGTGCCTCAGCTCCGGGCGCGTTCCACTGCTCAACCAGCCGGAATGCGGCGTGCGCGGCGGCCAGGACACCGTATGCGCCGTCGTAACGTCCCGCCGTCGGCTGGGAATCCATGTGCGAGCCAACCACAACATAGGGAGCTCCGGGCACGGCCTCATAGAGACCCCACTGGTTGCCGACGCTGTCGAAGCGGACGGTGAGGCCGCGGGCTTCCAGCAAGCCGGTGAGCCAGTGCCGCTGCTCGCCGTCGGGATGGCTGGCGGCCTGCCGGTCCACCCCGCCGTTCGCGGTGGACCCGAACGCGCTCATGGTCTGGAAGTCCCGGACAAATGCGGTGTCCTGGGCGGTAAAGCTGGTGGTGGACGTCATTGGTTCCCCTATGAACTGTGCTGAATCTATGAATTGTGTTGAAGTGCGGTCAAAGTGTTGTGGGTGAAGCGTCCCCCGACGACGGTGGCCAGGACGTCCAGCTCCGCGATTCTGCCGGCGCGAAGCGGCGAGCCTGACAGGACGGTGAAGTCGGCAAGTTTGCCCGGAGCCAGGGAGCCCTTCACGGCCGACGTTCCCGTGGCGGCGGCCGCTCCCGTGGTGTAGGCGGCTAGTGCCTCGTACGGAGTGAGCCGTTCTGACGGGTTGCCGAACACTGCGCCGGAGGAGGTTTTCCGGTCCACGAAGGCTTGCATGCCGCGCAGAACGTTTCCGTCCGCGACGGGACGGTCGGAGCTTCCGGCCAGCGTCACTCCTGCGGACAGGAACGACGACGCGCGATAGGCCCAGGGCAGTCGCTCCGGACCGAGCGACGCGGCCATGCCGTCGCCGCCGTCGTGGAAGAAGCTGGACTGAGGAGTCACTGCGATCCCGGCCGCGGCGAGCCGCCCGAGCTGTTCCGGCCTGGTCATGGAGGCGTGCTCTATCCGGTTCGGCATGGTGCGCGGGCCGTACGTGGCGTCGCAATCCGCAAGGATGTCGATCGCGAGATCAACAGCCCGGTCTCCGATGGCATGCGCCGCAATCGACCATCCGGCAGCGTAGGCAGCCTCGATCCGTTCCCGCAGGAGGGCGGGTTCGGCTTGGAAGTAGCCCCTGTTGCCGCTGTTGTCCTTCTGCCCGTGGCTGCAGAATTCACGGCTGACCGCGGCGGTTTCGCCGAGGAGCGAGCCGTCCAGGAAGACTTTGGCTGGGCCCAGGGAGAGGTATTCGTCGCCGAATCCGCTGGTCATGCCCAAATCCAGGCCCGCGGGACCGTGACCGGAACCGTCGTCGCCATGGCCGTCAAGCCGGTGCAATACGTCCAGCACGGGCATGACCTGGGCGCGTGCATGGAGCTTGCCGTTGGCGGCCGCCCGCTGATATGCCGCGAATTCCACCGGGCTATGGCCGATCCAGCCGCCGCCCACGCCCGCCTCGGTGAAGCTCGTGATGCCTTCGGAGGCGTAGTGCCGCGTGGCCCGCTCCAACGCCGCCTCGATCTGATTGATCGAATACGGCAGGATCAACTGCTGGATCAGTGCCTGCGCCGTTTCCTGAACGAGTCCCGTGGGCCTCCCCCCGGAGTCGCGGACGATCACGCCGCCGTCGGGATCTGCGTACGACGGCGACTCGGCACCTGCCAGCCTCAGCGCGGCTGTGTTGACCACTGCCATGTGCCCGGAGTTGTGCCGCATGAAAAGCGGCCGCTCGCCCGTGATGCGGTCAAGTTCCCGGATGTCCGGGAACTCGCCGCCGTGCCGCTGCTGGCTGAAGCCCGTGGCCATGAGCCAGGACGCCGCCTTGACGCCAGCGTCGGGGTCGGTGCCGGAAGCCGGGCCGGCAGCTTCCAACAGTCCGTACAACTCCTCCAGCCCCCGCGCCTTGGACACATCCAGCTCGGCCAGTCCCAGCCCGAACCACGTGGTGTGGCAGTGGGCGTCGATGAAGCCGGGCGTGACGGTGGCGCCCCCGAGGTCGAGGATCTCTGCGGCGGCAAGGCCGTCAAGGTCTTCATCGAGTCCCACCACGAGGCCGTTCCAGATACCCAGCGTGCGGGCGCTGGGACGGTCCGGGTCCATGGTGATGATGTCCGCGTTGCGCAGCAGCAGCTCGAGTTTCATACCAGTGGCCTAGCGGTGCGAGGTGGTGACGGACTTGATCCGGGTGTAGTCCTCCAGCCCGAAGACGGAGAGGTCCTTGCCCGTGCCGGAGTGCTTGAAACCACCATGCGGCGCCTCGGCCGGAATGACCTGATGGCAATTGATCCACACCGCGCCAAAGTCGAGCTCATTGGACACGCGGGTGACCACTCCGTGGTTTTCGGACCAAACGCTGGAGGCCAGCGCGTATTTGGTTCCGTTGGCCAGCTCAAGCGCTTCTTCCTCGGTGGTGAAAGGCTGGACTGTGACCACGGGGCCGAAGATCTCGTCGCACACCACCTCATCAGTCTGGAAGACGCCGTCGATCACTGTCGGTTCGAAGTAGTACCCCGCGCCGGTGCGCTTGCCGCCCGACAGCACGGTGGCGTTTGCCGGAAGCCGGGTCATGAAGCCTTCCACGCGCTCAAGCTGCGCGGCGCTGTTCAGCGGCCCGAGGTCCGAGGCGTCATCCCCGAGTGTCAGCGCGGCGGCCGCAGTGCCGAGGGCTTTGGCGAACTCGGCGTGAATGTCCGCGTGAACGAGCACCCTGGTCACGGCGGTGCAGTCCTGGCCCGCGTTGAAGAATGCGCTCAGGGCAATTTCCTGCGCTGTGCGGGAGATATCCACGTCGGCGAAAACGATCGCCGGCGCCTTTCCGCCTAGCTCCAAGTGGACATCCTTCAGCGTCTTGGACGCAGCGGACATGACCTGGGCGCCCGCCCGGGTGGAACCGGTGATCGACACCATCTCGGGGATCTCGTGGTCCACCATCGCAGCACCGGCTTCACGGCCTCCGCAGACGATGTTCACGACGCCGGCCGGGTACACCTGCTGGGCCAGCTCGCCCAGGATCACGGTGGACCAAGGGGTGGTGTCCGCGGGCTTCAAAACCAGGGTGTTTCCCGCCGCCAGCGCCGGCCCGATCTTCCAGATGGCCATCATGAACGGGTAGTTCCACGGAGTAATCTGGGCGACCACACCGAGCGGTTCGCGTCGGACTGTGGACGTGAAGCCCTGCACGTACTCTGTGGACGCGGTGCCGGACACCACGCGGCAAGCTCCGGCGAAGAAGCGCAATTGGTCGGCGCCGCGCAGGATCTCCAGTTCGCGGGTCACGGCCCGCGGCTTTCCCGTGCACGCCACCTCGGCGTCCAGGAGCCGGTCCACGTTGGCTTCGATGAGGTCCGCGAGCTGCAACAGCAGCGCCTGGCGCTCGCCCGGCGTCGTGCGCTTGTAGCTCTTGAAAGCCGCGGCAGCGGACTGGAAGGCGAGGTCGACGGCGGCTGCGTCACTATCCGGGGCGGTTCCGATCTGGATACCTGTCCTGGGATCGAAGAAGGGCAGGCTCGCCGGGGCGTCCACCGCTTGGCCGTTGATGATGTTCTTGAGCGTGATCACGTGGGGCTCCAGTCAGTTGCTCTTGGGGGAACGGGTGGTGGGGTCCTGCGGGAGGTGAAGCACGGCCGGGAGGCCGGAATCGACGGCACGGCGGAACGCGGCTGCGAAGTCGTCCGCCCTGTCCACGCGCTCGCCGTAGCCGCCGTAGGAGCGGGCCAGGGCCGCGAAGTCCGGATTGGTCATGTGCGTGCCGGACGGGCGTCCCGGGTAGTGGGCTTCCTGGTGCTCGCGGATGGTGGCGAAGATGCCGTTGTCCACCACCAGCACGACGAACTGCGCGCCGTGGCCCATCGCCGTCGCGATTTCCTGGCCGTTCATCATGAAGCAGCCGTCGCCGGCCACCGAGATGACCTGTCGGCCAGGGTAGGCCAGGGATGCGGCAACGGCGGCCGGGATTCCCATGCCCATGGCTCCGTTGCGGGGAGCGGCCAGGGAGTTGGCGCTGTTGTGCTTCAGGTAGCGGGCAGGCCACAGGGCGTGGTTTCCCGCGCCGAAGGTGAGGACGGCGTCGTCGTCCATCTCCTGCTTGAGGATCTCCATCACGACGCCGAGATCCACTGCCGAGCCTCCGTCAGGTTGGGCCGATGAGAACTTGAGGTAATTTGCCCGGGCATCCTGGAACCAGCCTGCTGCGGGCCGCACGGCCGAGTCCGTGTCCGCGATGGCCAGGGAGAACGCCGAGACGTCGACGGTCATGTGCTGGTCCACCCGGCCGAAGTGACCGAGGAGGTCAGGATCCGGGTTGATCACTACCGTGGCGGCATTGAGGCCGCGGGTGTAACCGTCGGAGAGGACGTCGCCGCGGACGCAGCCGAGGAAAACGAGCAGGTCGGCGTCGTCAAGAAGCGCCGCAGTGGCGTCACTGCGGCCGTAGCCCAGGAAACCGGCGTAGGACTCGCTGCTGTGCGGGACGGCGTCGTAGGCGCGGAAATCGGCCACGACCGGGACGCTGTGGCGTGCCGCCCAGGCGGCCAGCGCGTCCCCGGATTCCTGGGTCCAACCCTCGCCGCCCACCACGATGAGCGGCTTGGCGGCTCCGGCGAGACGCGTTTCCAGTTCGGCCAAGGCCGCAGCTGAGGGACCGGGACGGGCGACCCTGCGCGGCTCGACGGTGCCTTCATCAATAGTGTGCACCAGCACGTCCTCGGGGAGCCCGATCACGACTGGCCCGGGGCGTCCGCTGAGCGACGTGAAGATCGCGTCGTCCACCAGACGGGCGGCGGAAGCGGCGTCGTCGAGAGTCACGACTTTCTTGGCGGTGCTGCCGAACCAGGCGTTGATGTCGAATTCCTGGAAGGATTCGCGGCCACGGTCAGCCACGGGGATGAGGCCCACGAACAGGATCATGGGTGTGGCGTCCTGGTGCGCCGTATGGATGGCGATGAAGGCGTTGGCGGCGCCGGGGCCGCGCGTCACCATGGCGACGCCGGGGAGTTCCGTGAGGCGGCCTTCGGCCAGCGCCATGAACCCTGCTCCGCCTTCATGGCGGGTCACGATGGTCTCGATCGAGGAGTCGTGGAGGCCGTCCAGGACGTCCAGGTAGCTCTCGCCGGGGACGCCGTAGACCCGCTTGATGCCTGCGCGTTCAAGCTGCTCGACGATGAGGTGGCCTGCTGTAGTGGTGCTCAATGCTTCATTCCTTCTTCTTTGATGCTCAAGCCGGGCAGGAAGATGCCGGACAGAGCGGTCAGTACGGAAACAATCAGGAGAATGATGGCGCCCGGCCAATACGAGTTGCCATTGGCGGCCACCAGCGCCGTAGCGATCAGCGGCACAAAACCGGAGATGACGCCTGCGGTATTGGAAGTGATGGCGACGCCGGTGTAGCAGACCCTGGTGTCGAACAGTGCCGTCAGTGCCGTGCCCGAGACGGCATACGGGATGGACAGGACGGCAACCCCGATCATCATTCCGGCGACAACCAGGACGGGGTTGCGGCTGTCAATGGCAAGGAAGACAGGGACCGCAATGATGGCCGAGGCCACGCCACCCCACAAGATGACTTTGCTGGCACCGAACTTTTCGCCCATTCTGCCAGCCCAGACCAAAGCCCCGATTTCGAGTGCGGCCGCGAGGAGTGTGCCCAGGAGAAGCAGCTCGGACGGCAGTTTCAGGACCTTGGTGCCGTAGAAGACCACGAAGCTGGTGATGAGGTAGAAGCCGCCGATGCCGAGCAGTGCCGAGCACATGCCCACCAGAATTTGGCGCCAGCTGTTGCTCAGCACGCCGCGGATGGGGGCATGCTCGGTCTCGCCGGATTCCATGAGGGCCTCGAATTCAGGCGACTCGCTGAGCCTGCTGCGGATCCACATGGAGATGGCCAGGAGCGGGATTGCTGCAATGAACGGGATGCGCCAGCCCCACGCGTCGAAGTTGCTCTGACCCACCAGGAAGAGCATGCCGAAGAAGCCTCCCGAGGACAGGATGGTCCCGATCGGAGAGCCGATCTGAGGCAGCGCCGCGTAGCGGGCCCGCTTGGCAACCGGGGCGTTTTCGACGGCGATGATCACCGCGCCACTCCATTCGCCACCGACGGCGAGCCCCTGGACGATCCGCAGGGCCACTAGGAGGATGGGGGCTGCCAGGCCAATCGTCATGTAGTTCGGCAGCAAGCCGATCAGGCCGGTGACGACGCCGATTCCGACGATGGTGACCATGAGGATCTTCTTGCGGCCTACTTTGTCGCCGAGGGCGCCGAAGATGAATCCACCGATAGGACGGGCTACGAACCCGACGGCGAGCGTGGCGAAAGAGCCCATCGCCGCCACGAATGGATCCTGCGAGACGAAGAATTGGGCGTTGAACACCAATGCTGCCGCCGTGGTGAAGAGGAAGAAGTCATACCACTCCAATGCGGTGCCTACGAGGGCGGCGAGGGCGACCTTCCTGGTAACCCTCTCGTCGACTGTGCGGGGCGTCCCGGGGGTCAGATCCGTGGGGGCGCTGCCTGCGCTGCTGGCCATGATTACTCCAAAAGATTCGAACGATGCCGTGAAAACCGGGGAACCGCCGGTTGTGATTGGCCTCACGCGGCAGTGACTACTTCCATAGTGCCAGTAGATCCACCCAAAAAAACTAGCTCTGCGCCACGGAAAATCGGTCGTAGAATGTGTGAATGCACAATGGAGAGAATGCCGGCGACACCGCGCGATGGGGAGAGCTGGTGGAAGGGCTGCACGGGCGGCTGGAGGAACTCGTCGAGCTCTTCGTGACGCGTGTCCAGGAGATCCCCGAATATGCCGACAACAGGGTGAGCTCGCCGGAATTGCGGAGCACAGCACGTGAAACTTTCCGGCGCCTTATCGACGGACTGCGGGACGAGAGGTTCCGCCATTCGAACTCCCACGGCAGCCAGGATTCGCTGGCGCGTTTCGCCTCGGAACTGGGTGCCAAACGGGCGCGTGCCGGCATTTCGCCAGAGGCCCTGATTTCAGCCGTACGCCTGGATTTCAGCATTCTCTGGGCAGATCTCCGGCAAATCGCCGATGCGGAGGACGCCGTGCTCCTGACGTCCCGTGTGGACCAGGTGTGGCGGGTGGTGGATGAGTTTGCCACCCAAACCCATTCCAGCTATTCGAGCGAGCGGGTCCGCATGGCCCAGGAGGAATCAAACATCCGCCGGGAGTTCATCGCCCGGCTGTTCAGCAAGTCCGAGCTATCGGCAGACACCATCAGCCAGGCCGCGGCGGCCCTGGTCACGGACCCGGAAGCAAGGTTCTCCATCGTGGCAGCGAGTGGGGACGCAGCATCGAAACTGCGGACGGTTGCCACCCAAGGGGGCTGGCTCCAACCGTCCCAACGGCTCTACGTCCACGAATTCGGCGGCAGCACCTACGTCTTCTGGGCGTTGCCCCGAGCCCATGGCACCGGATCCGGCGGCGCAGCCCAGCAAGACGAAGGACCGGCCTACATTCCAGCTGCCATCACCGGAATACCTTGCGGTTATGTCGAGGGATTTTCGGGCCTGCGCGCCCTGCCGTCCGCAGCCCGGACGGCAGAGCGCCTCGCTTTGCTGCTCCACCCGGCGGACCGAGGTCCATTGACCGCCGCGGCAGCGTGGGCCCGGCTCGCCAAGCAGCAACTCCAGGACGCGGGCCTGGACCTTTGGGCCGATCTTGAGTCCGCCCTCTCGGAGTGCCGCGACGGCGAGCGCGAGCGGCTGACCGAGACGGTGCGCAATTTCCTCCATACGGGCAACATCACCACCACGGCGCAGGAATTGTTTTGCCACCGGAACACCATCCTCAACCGGCTCAACCGCTTCCAGGAGCTCACGGGCATCGATCTGGCCGTGCCGGCGCAAGCGGCCAGGCTGGTGGTGGCCTGGGCCTGAGGCTGGGCCTGGAAACGGCGGAAGGCGGCCGTTGTGTGAACACACACTTTCTGCCGTTTTTTGATGGAAATTCCACCATTGAACTGTGGTACGCAACACAGGATAGTTATCTGCATCCTCACCCGGGCACTCGCCCCATACTCATCTGGAGCTTCTCATGGCCCAAACGGCAGATACCGCCTCCGCGTCCGCAGCCAGGCTTGACCTGGCCAAGATGCGCAAAATTGCCCTCGCCAGCGTCATCGGCACCACCGTCGAGTGGTACGACCTGTTCGTGTTCGGAACAGCGTCCGCCTTGGTCTTCAACAAGATCTTCTTCCCCAGCTTCGACCCGATTGTCGGCACCATGCTGGCCTTCGGCACCTTCGCGTCCGCCTACATTGCCCGCATGGTGGGCGCCATCATCTTCGGCCACTTCGGTGACCGGCTCGGCCGCAAATCCATGCTCCTGATCTCCCTGCTCACCATGGGAGCGGCAACTTTCGCCATCGGCTTGCTGCCTGACTACAACAGCATCGGCATCATGGCGCCGCTGTTGCTGCTCTTGCTACGCGTCATCCAAGGCCTGGCCTTGGGCGGCGAATGGGGCGGCGCGGTACTCATGACCGTTGAGCATGCTCCTTCCGCGCGCCGTGGCTTCTACGGCTCCCTCGTCCAGGTAGGTGTTCCCGCAGGCACCCTGGTCGCCAACGTCGCGTTCCTGATCGTCGCTTCCACCGTCAGCTCGGACGCGCTGCTCAGCTGGGGTTGGCGCATCCCCTTCCTCGCATCCTGCCTCCTCGTGGCTGTCGGCATCTACATCCGCCTCCACATCGAGGAAACCCCATCGTTCCAGGCCGTCAAGACCGCTGGTGCCAAGGCAAAAATGCCCTTTGCCACCCTCATGGCCAAGTACTGGAAGCAAGTTGTCCTCGGCGGCATCGCCACCCTCTCTACCGGCAGCACCTTCACCCTGTTGGTTGCCTCCGGTGTTTCCTACGGCAAGAAAGACCTCGGTCACTCGGAGAGCCTCATGCTCTGGGTTGTCCTGGCAGCCTGCGCACTGTGCTTTGTGCTCATCCCCTTCTTCGGAAAGCTCTCGGACAAGTACGGCCGCAAGCCCATCATCTATGCCGGAGTGGCAGCTGAGGCTCTGTTCGCTTTCCCCATGTTCTGGCTCATGGACACCAAATCCGTCCCCCTTCTGTTTGTCGCATACCTCGGAATGATGACGGCTTTCGCTGCCAACTACGGACCGATCGCCACATTCCTGGCCGAACTCTTCGGCTCCACGGTCCGCTACTCCGGATTGTCCGTGGCCTACATGCTCTCGGGCCTCCTCGGCAGCGCCGCTACCCCGTTTATCACCACCTGGCTCCTGGGCATGACGCACCAGAGCTCCTCGATTGCTTGGTACATCACGGCCGCGGCAGTGATGTCCTTGGCGGCATTGTTCGTCCTGACCGAAACCCGTCACGGCAACATCGACGCCGTCGACGAGGCCCCCGTGCATGCTGTGGAAGCGGCTGCGAAATGAGCGATTCCCTACCGACTAACGCGGCCGGGATCACCACGCATCCGGCCAGCGTCACCCGGCTCGCCGAGATTCCTGGCCAGGCGGCCGCCGTCGGGCCCTTCTCCCACGCGGTCATCGCCAACGGTTTCGTGTTCACTTCCGGCCAGATCCCGGCCATCACGGGCCTGGATGACCAAGCGGAGAGCTTCGAAGGGCAGGTCCGGCAGACCATCGAAAACCTGCGTACGGTACTGGAAGCAGCGGGTTCCAGCCTGGCGCACGTGGTCAAGGTCAACACGTACTTGACCAGCAAGGACCAACTCGAGGAGTACAACCGCGTCTACACGGAGTACTTCGGCCCGGCGATGCCCGCGCGCACTTCGGTGTGCGTGAGCCTCTGGGGAGTCTCCCTCGAGATTGAATGCGTAGCGGTGCTCTCATGAGCCAGGCTTCCACGGCGGAGCTTCTGTCCTCGGCAGGCCTTTTGGCGCGGCTTGCCGAGGTCAGCTACCCCACGATCGGTCACTTCCTCGAGAACGGATTTGTCGATCCGGCCATCCAATCGCTACTGGAACACTCGCTGACGGAGGACGGGATCGACGCCGTCAAGATTGCCGGCCCGGCCGTCACCGTCCGGATCGTCGACAACGACGCCATCGCCATGAGCCGCGCGCTGCTTGCCCTGACTCCCGGCAGCGTTCTGGTGGTGGACATGTCCGGCGACCACCGGCATGCGCCGGTGGGAGCCGTCACGGTCGCCGCGGCGAAAGCGCAAGGCGCCGCAGGCGTCGTCGTGGATGGTGTGGCGACCGATCTGCTGGAACTGCGGCAGACGGCGCTCCCCGTCTTTGCCCGCGGTACCTCGTCCCTCACCACGAAGCGCGTCTACGGCACCGGCTCGGCCGTGAACGAATCGGTCCAGTGCGGCGGCGTCACAGTCAATCCCGGTGACTTCGTGCTCGCGGACAGCAATGGTGTTCTGGTGCTGAGCGGGGAGGCGGCCAGCGCCGTCGTGGACCTGGCCGCAGCCTCGGATGCTGCCGAACCGGCAATCCTGGCGCGCATCGCCGCCGGCGAGTCACTCGATACGATCCTCGCCCTTGAGGATACGGTCCGGTGAGGCCCTTAACTCGATCCTGGTCAACGTCCCGCCGTCGGGGCGAACGACAGAAGGACGCCGCGCTGCGCGTCGCAACTCCGAGCAGTCGCCATGGAGCAGGAAAGTGCGCTTCCACCGTAGCTATTGCCGCGCTGCAAAAATCGCCGGCCGGCCTGAATCAGGACTCCGCAGCTTGGACAGCGCCAGAAACGCAATAGCAGCCCCGCGGGGCTTCTGAAGATCAAGCCCGGTGTACTTTTCGAAGGACGCCAAGCGATTCACGATCGTATTCCGATGACATCCGAGGATCGCGGAGGTCTCCAAGAGGCTACCGGAGTCCAGAAAGACCGTGACCGTTTCCAACAATCGTTCCCGCTCCCCCGGTGAGCAGCGGCGAAGATAAGGGTCCACAAGAAAGGCCGGATCACACCCTACTTGCGCCAGACGATAACGCGTCACGGACTCCCAACGATCCTCGAGCCGAAAAACACCGGTTTCACCCACCGCAAGGTCGGCCATGATTTCCCGTGCGGCAAGGACCGCCATGCGGACGCCGGCGATGCCCTGGGCAATGGGGGCGACGCCGGCGGCGAGTCCTTCGAAGAGAGCGCGCTCGTCAAACGCCAGGCCGAGACGCAGGCCTTGCTTTCGCTGCAGAATCACGATCGTGTGGTGCCCTTGGTCGAAGGCGAACCCCGCTACGGCTCGCGGTGCAGACAAACTCCCCAGCCGCCGGCGTAGCGTGAGGCTGTCGTCCCTGCTGATGGCGGCCACCAAGAATTCGGCGCCAGGGTCGATCTTGAGGGCACCCGCTATGCGCAGCATGTCCGACGGCGACGGTTCGGCAGCTGCCAGGAGCTTCGTAAGGTACTGATGCTGCAAATCCGCGGTCGCTGTCTCAAGATCCTCCGCCTCTGCGACATAGCTTTCCTTGACGCGGACCGCAAAGGTGTCCACTACTTGCCAGACCAGTTCTGTCTTGCGGACCAGCAGCCCTGGATTGACGCCAAGGGACGGTGCCGAAAGCGCCTCCCAGAGCACCGAGAAGTCGGTCCGGATAGCCCGCACCAGACTCTCCAAGGGGATCCCCTGCTGCGCGCGCTTGGCGCCCAGCTCAGCAGCCAGCAACTCCAATGAAGTCATGTCCGTGCCGCCCTTGGCCAAGGACTCAAGCATTGCGTTGAAGCACTTTTCGCTGCTGCTCCTCAAGTCTTCCAAAGTGAGCCCGGATTCCGAGTAGGCCGGATCCAGGAGAATCCGGCCCAGGAAATTCTCCGCAAGTTCAGGCACCTGACCGGCCAAACGTTCGATGATCCGCTGCCACTGTGCGTCTTCGATCAAGTTCTTCCCCTCCACGTGTGACGTACAAATAGCATGGCTCTGGCTTGCGCAAAAAGCACTGTACTTTCATCCAATTTTTGGTCCCCTTTCTCCTGCTCCCTGTCATTGGCGGGAGTCGAATCCGCTGGAATGATCGATTCCTGTCGCCCAGTGGCGGCAATCACATCCAGGAGTTTCCATGAGCACAGCAGATCCAGTCCAGGAGCGACCAACGGCGGTCCGCGTGGACGAACAAGCAGGCTATAAGAAGGGCCTTTCCAACCGGCAGATCCAGATGATCGGCATCGGCGGTGCCATCGGAACAGGGTTGTTCCTCGGTGCAGGCGGCCGATTGGCTTCCGCGGGCCCGGTCCTCCCCATCATCTACGCCATTTGTGGCGTCTTCGCTTTCTTTGTCCTGAGGGCTCTTGGCGAGCTGGTGCTGCACCGCCCCTCTTCCGGATCGTTCGTTTCCTATGCGCGGGAATTTTACGGGGAGAAGGCTGCCTATGTTTCCGGCTGGGTGTACGCCATTTCCTGGGCCCTCACGGCCATCGTGGACATCACAGCCATCGCCGTGTACTTCCATTATTGGACCGCGTTCAGCAGCGTCCCCCAGTGGGTCCTGGCCTTCGCCGCGCTGGGTGTCGTCACCGCGGTAAACCTCATCTCAGTGAAGCTGTTCGGCGAACTCGAATTCTGGTTCTCAGTCATCAAAGTCGGCGCCCTGGTCACCTTCCTCCTCGTCGGCGGCATCTTCTTCGCCGGCAACTTCCCGGTAGCGGGACACAGCCCCGGTCTCTCCCTGATCGCAGACAACGGCGGACTACTGCCGAACGGCCTGCTCCCCGCCATCGTGATCGTCCAGGGCATCGTCTTCGCCTACGCCGGTATCGACCTCATCGGCGTCGCCGCCGGCGAGGCGCAAAACCCCCACAAGGTCATGCCCAAAGCCGTCAACGCCGTCATCTTCCGTATCGCTATCTTCTACGTAGGATCCTCGGCCCTGCTGGCGATGCTGCTGCCATTCAACGCCTACAAAGCCGGCGAATCACCGTTTGTTACATTCTTTGCGGCCATTGGGGTTCCCGGCGCGGGCGACGTGATGAACTTCGTGGTCCTCACTGCGGCCCTCTCCAGCCTCAACGCCGGTCTCTACTCAACAGGCCGCATCTACCGCTCCATGGCACAAACCGGCGCAGCCCCCAAATTCATGGAGCGCATGAGCCGCGGCGGCGTCCCCTACGGCGGAATCCTCTTCACCGCTGCCATCACCCTGCTCGGGGTCGGACTGAACGCAGTGGTCCCTGCCATGGCCTTCGAAATCGCCCTGAATGCAACGGCCCTTGCCATCCTGTGCACCTGGGGAACCATCGTCCTCTGCCAGCTCAAGCTCTACAAACTGTCCAAGAAAGGACTCATCCAGCGCCCGTCGTTCCGGATGCTGGGTGCTCCTTGGACGTCCTACTTGACGCTGTCCTTCCTGGGCGGAGTCTTGGTCCTCATGCTGTTCGACTTCCCGGTGGGCACCTACACGGTGGCAGCTCTTGTCATCTTCATCCCTGCACTGGCGATCGGCTGGTTCGCCGTCAGGAAACGCGTCAACGAACTCGCTCTCGTCAACCCGGGAAGCCATGTACTCCCGCTCCTCTCCAGTCCTGTTAAGAACGACCCGAAGGAAAGCTGATCACCATGAGTACCGCTGAAAGCACCACCACGACAGCCGACGCGCAGGCGTTCCTGCGCGATTTCCGGAGCTTGTCCGCCATCGGAGAAACCCCCGGGCACGGCGTGGACCGCCAGGCAGCCACCGCGGCCGACGCGCAGGCCCGAGCCTGGTTCACCTCCCTGGCCGCCCAGTACGGGTTCAGGACCGAAGTCGACCGGACCGGCAATGTCTTCGCCCTCCTCGAGTGGACGCCCGGTGCGCCCTATGTGCTGGTCGGTTCCCACCTGGACAGCCAGCCGACCGCCGGCAAGTATGACGGCGCCTACGGGGTCGCGGCCGCTCTGCATGCCGGACGGCGCCTTGCGGAATCCACCGTTCCGGGCGAGGAGCCAAAGTACAACCTGGCGGTGGTGGACTGGTTCAACGAGGAAGGTTGCCGCTTTGCCCCGTCCATGATGGGCAGCTCCGTGTACACCGGCAAACTCCCCGTCGAGGAGGCCCTCGCAATCCAGGACAAACAAGGAACCACTGTGGCCCAGGCACTGGAAGCCATCGGCCACCTGGGCACGGGCACGGGCCCCACCGCGGCAGCGTACGCGGAGATCCACATCGAACAAGGCCGGTCCCTGGAAGACACCGGAATCACCATCGGCCTGGTCCACTCGTGCTGGGCCGCGGCCAAATACAGCGTCACGGTCCACGGCGAGCAGGCCCACACCGGCTCGGCGGTCATCGCCGACCGCAAGGACGCCCTGCTCGGCGCTTCGATGTTGGTGGTGCTGCTGCGGGAAACCGCCCAAGCCTTCTCCGGCGCCGTGTTGCACACCTCCGTCGGCCAGCTCGATGTCTACCCCAACTCGCCCGTGGTGGTTCCGTCCAGGGTGGACCTGGTGATGGACCTGCGCAGCGCCGACGAGGAAGTCCTCGCCGCCGCCCAGAAGCTGCTCCACGAGGGCATCACGCGGATCGAGTCCGACGCCAACGTCACCATCGACGTCCAGCAATCACATGCCTGGGGCCTCAACCCGTACCAGCCCGCCGGCGTCGACCTCGCCCGCGAATGCGCCGACAAACTCGAGCTCAGCCACGCACCCGTGTTCACCCTCGCCGGTCATGACTCCATCAACATGAAAGACATCGTCCCCACCGTGATGCTCTTCGTCCCCAGCGTGGACGGCATCTCCCACAACGAGCGCGAGTTCACGCACGACGACGACGCCTGCGCCGGGGTGGACATGCTTACCGAAGTCGTCGCCCGCCTCTGCCGCGGCGAACTCGACGGGGCGAAATGACAGCAGCGCGCCAGCCCGGCTTGCGTGTAGCGGTCCTGCAGGCCACCGGCCTGGTCAACTCGGCAGCGGAGAACATCCGGCGCATCGCCGCCCGGGCGCAGCAAGCCCGGCAACGCGGCGCAAACCTGCTCGTCACCCCCGAGCTGTTCGCCAGCGGCTACGCCCCGACCCTGGTCCACGGCACGGACGGCGCAACGCACCGGCAGCAGCTCGCGGCTGTCGCCGCGGGCCACGGCATCGCGCTGGTGGCCTCCACGGTCGAACACGAGGCCGGCAGGCACTACATCAGCGCCTCCCTGTTCGGCCCCGACGGCGCGGAGCTGACCCGCTACCGCAAGCAGAACCTGTTTGGCGCCGACGAGAAATCGGTGTTCACGCCCGGAACCGAGCCGCCCGCCGTCGTCGAATTCAGCGGCTTCAAGATCGCCTTGGGGATCTGTTTCGACGTCGAGTTCCCCGAGTTCGTGCGGTCCACCGCACTGGCGGGCGCCGAGCTGTTGTGCGTGCCGACGGCCGTTCCGCTGCGTGCCACGGACGACGCCGGCGGCCAGCCCTTTGACACGCGGCTGATCCCCGCCATGGTGGTCCCAACCCGCGCCCTCGAAAGCCAGCTCTTCATCGCCTACGCCAACCACGCCGGACCAAACTTCGCAGGCCTTAGCACCATCGCCGACCCTTACGGCCGGCAGCTCTCGGCAGCAGCCGATGACGGCGAACTCATCGTCGCCGACATTGACCTGCAGACCCTGGTTGAGGCCCGAAGGGATACCGACTACCTGGCCCGCTTCACGCAATCCATCCCCTCTTCACACCTGTAAGGACAGCAGTGACCATCGCAGCAACAACCCCCGCAGCAGGGTCCGTCCCGGCGGCGCCCCCCATCACCATGCTCAACCCGGACTTCCCGTTCCCCTACGACGACTACCTCACGCACCCGGCCGGCCTCGGGGCGGTGCCGGAACATATGCACGGCACTGAGATCGCCGTCATCGGGGCCGGTTTGTCCGGGCTGGTGGCAGCGTACGAGCTGATGAAGATGGGCCTCAAACCGGTCATCTACGAATCCTCGAGGATCGGCGGCCGCCTCCGTGCCGGCCGTCCTGAAGGTCAGGCCGGACCTGTGGCGGACCTGGGCGGCATGCGCTTCCCCCGCTCGGGCAGGTCCTTCTTTCACTACGCCGACAAGGTGGGGATCGAAACCCAGCCCTTTCCCAATCCGCTGACGCCGGCAGCGGGCAGCACTGTCATCGAGCTCGGTGGCCGGGCGCACTACGCCGAAACCGCGGCGGACCTCCCCCAGTTCTTCGGCGACGTCGCCGCAGCATGGGACGACTGCCTCGAGGAACGCGCCCACTTCACGGCGATGCAGGACGCCATCCGGAACCGCGACCTGGCCACCATCAAGAGACTCTGGAACGAACTGGTCCCGAAGTTCGACGACGTCTCCTTCTCCGGCTACCTCGCCACTTCCAAAGCCTTCTCCGCTCTGCCCTTCGAATACCGCGAAGCCTTCGGCCAGGTCGGCTTCGGCACCGGCGGCTGGGACACCAACTTCCCCGACTCGTTCCTGGAAATCCTCAGGGTGGTTTACGTCGACGCAGACGCAGACCAGCATCGGATCATCGGAGGAGCGCAACTAGTCCCCGAATGCCTGTGGCAGCATGCACCGGAAAACCTCACCCACTGGCCCACGGGCACCAGCCTGGCGTCGCTACATGGCGGCCACCCCCGCGGCGCCGTTGCCGCCGTCGCGCGCGTGAAGAACGACGGCGGCGCCCCCAGCGACATCGCCGTCACGGACCGCTGGGGACGAACTGCCGAATACCCGGCGGTCATCGCCACGTGCCAGAGCTGGTTGCTCTCGGCGCGCATCGACGTCGACGAATCGCTCTTCAGCCACAAACTCTGGACCGCGATCGAACGCAGCCACTACATGCAGTCGTCCAAGACCTTCGTGGTGGTGGACCGGCCCTTCTGGAAGGACATCGACCCCGAAACAGGACGGCAGGTCATGAGCACCACCCTTACAGACAGGCTCACCCGCGGAACCTACCTCCTGGACAACGGCCCGGAGCAGCCCTCGCTGATCTGCCTGTCCTACACCTGGAACGACGACGCACTCAAGTGGCTCCCCTTGGATGCCGACGAACGGGTGCGGCTCATGCTGCACTCCCTCAAGCAGATCTACCCCACGGTGGACATCGCCTCGCACATCATCGGCGACCCCATCACTGTCTCCTGGGAGGACGACCCCAACTTCATGGGCGCCTTCAGTGACAACCTCCCAGGCCACTACCGCTACCAGGAACGGCTCTACACCCACTTCATGCAGGAAGGCCACCCGCCGGAACACCGCGGCATCTTCCTCGCAGGCGATGACGTTTCCTGGACCGGAGGCTGGGCCGACGGAGCCGTCACCACAGGCCTGAACGCTGTGTGGGGCGTGATGAACCAGCTGGGCGGCTCATCGCCGGCGGAGAACCCCGGCCCCGGCGACCGCTTCGAAGAACTCAAGCCCATCCGCCTCCCCTGAGGCTCCATCCGGATGGGCCGAGGCGTTCGCCCGGCCCATCCACCCGATCACGGCGGAGTCACCCGTTGAAGAGAATCATTTCCCTTAAAGAGAAGGTGTCCCACGTTCCGCAGGACTGGAGCACGTTGGAACCGAAAACCGACGTTGATGTTATCGGCCCTGACGGCACCGGCGGTTGTTCATGCTCCAGCGTCGGCGACTGCGGTGCGGAGCATCTCATCCGACCTTGGCGTGCTCGCCACCAGGGGCCGGCTCCAGCGCTAATCGGGCAACGGGCAGTCGGCCCCGACGGTTCGCGAACGAAGCCTCATCGACTCTAACCGGGCAGAATGCACCGCCGTCCCGGTCGCGGACCGCAAAGGCCAAACCGAGATCATCATTCAATCGGCACCCCGCACCGAAAGGGCGACGCGGTCTTGGATAGCCTCCTCGTTCGGGTAGCTTGCCTATCGGGCAATTACCGATTCTCTGCAGACAAGCGATGCGGCAACGGTGGGGGGATCAGGCAGCGGATGACCCTCCGCGAGGTGCATCGCGAGGCCCGCCATATAGAGAGCCAACCGTTCCATGTCCAACGCGATGCTGGTGATCGAGGGCATGTATCGTGCTGCAAGAGGTGAGTTGTCATGTCCGACGACAGAGAGGTCCTCGGGCACCCTGATGCCGCTCCGCACTGCACCGGCGATGACGTCTGCAGCGGTTTCGTCGTTGTATGCGATCACTGCGGTGACTCCGGCCTCTCGCCACGCGGCGGCAGCGGCAGATCCCGAGGCATCCTGATAATCGACCTCTCGAGCGATAGGTGTGCGGCCACCGGCTTCAATGCAGACTTCGTTCACGAGTTGGAGCCTGGCTTTGACGAATTCCTTGAGCCTCGGGTCAGACGGATGTGCGTAGCCCAGTCGTTGGTGCCCCAGACCCAGAAGATACTCGGTCTGAAGCCGGGGCCCGGATGCAAAGTCGGTCGATACCTGGTCTGCCGAAGTGCCCGGCGAGGGAATGATGTTGCGGATGCCCAGGGATTCCATATCGGCGACTTGTTCGGCCGAGAAGGGCTCATAGCCAATGACCACGGCCGGCTCCAGGATGGCCCAGAGCGGTGTGGCAGCACTGTCGGGCCGGGGCGTGAAAGTGATCAGGGCATAGCCGTGGGCTGCCAGGGCGTGAGTAAGCACCTCAAGGTTTGTCCGGAGGCTGTACTCCAGGGGCCAGTCAGGCAGGACCAGAAGGACGATCTTGTTGCGTCCGCTGCGTAGCGCACGGGCAGCCTGGTGCGGCTTGTAATTCAGGTGCTGGGCTGCCGTCAGGACCCGCGCCCGTGTTTCTTCTGAGATTGTTTGGCCCTTGGTCCGGTTCAGGACGAAACCCACGGTTGCCGGTGATACACCGGCTTCACGGGCCACATCCGCCGCCGTGGTGCGCCGCCCCATCGTTGTCGTCACTCGCCGCTCCTTGAATCGTTACAAATAGTTCTTGCCAGCACCACTATGCCTTGCTAGCATCTTATCCACTAACTAGTACGTACTAGTGATTCTCCCCACTTACTCTTTTCCGACAATGGAGTCCCTATGATTTCTCCCGAGTTGCCGTCCGCGACCGCTTCCTCCGGATCCCCCCTGACGGGAGCAATCGGTACGGAAGAAGAACTACTGGCCGTTGCTCCTCCCCGGGACGATGCTGATCTGCCGAAGGTCTCTTCCACGTACATCTGGCTGATGGTCCTGGCCCAGCTGGGTGTCTTCATCGCCTTTATTACCCCAATCGCTATCTCCCTAGCGGTCAAGGTCAGTCAGATTACTCCGGGCCAGGAGCAGAACCTGGGCTACATCCTCGGCGTCGGCTCGCTCGTCGTCATGCTGACCGGACCAATGCTGGGCACGCTCAGCGACCGGACGCGCACCAGCCTCGGCCGGCGCCGGCCCTTCATCCTCGCCGGCACCGGCCTCGGAGTGATCTCCCTGTTCGTCATGGCGACGGCGGAGAGCATTCCGGTGCTTGCTTTGGGTTGGGTCCTGGCCCAGCTGGGTTGGGGCCAGGCACTGGCGGGCCTGAACTCTTCCCAGGCCGACCGCCTGCCGGAGTCCCAGCGCGGCAAGGTCTCGGGGCTTGTTGGTTTCGCAAACCAGGTCGGGCCTGTCGTCGGCGTCGTATCAGCGGGATCGTTGATGGGGAACAGCCTGCTGCTTTTCCTGGTCCCGGGCAGCGTGGGCGTGCTCTTCTGTTTGCTTTTTGTCCTGTTCGCCCGCGAAGAGTCGAGCAAGGCCCTGGTTTTCGAGGACCGTTTAAGCGTGAGGCTTATTGCTTCGAAGTACCTTTACAACCCCAGGAAGCACCAGGACTTCAGCTGGAACTGGCTCGCGCGGTTCCTGTTCTACTTCGGCCTCACCCTGAACACCACGTTCACCGCGTTCTTCATGGCTTCCCGGCTCGGCGTGTCCCTGCAGGCAATCGCCGGGGTCATCGCCACCATCGGAGGCATCGGCATCCTGGCCACCACCCTCGGCGCGATCGGGGGCGGATTCCTCTCTGACAAGATCCGCCGAAGGAAGCCCATCGTGCTCGCTGCCGCCATCACCTTCGCGGCCGGCATCGTTGTCATGGCTTTCGCGCACGATCTTCCCGTCATCATCGCCGGTTCGGTCCTGACCTCGATCGGCATCGGAGGATTCTCCGCGGTGGACCAGGCACTGCTCCTTGATGTGCTGCCCGAAAAGAAAACCAATGCCGGCCGCTTCCTCGGAATCACCGGCTTCGCCACCTCCATCCCGCAGGCGGCAGCACCACTGATCGCGCCCCTGTTCCTCACCATCGGCGCCACCGCCACTGAGAAAAATTACACCCTCCTCTACCTGCTTGCTGCGGGCATCACGCTTCTTGGAGGGTTCACTGTCCTTCGCATCAAATCCGTCCGCTAAGACCATCTTCGAAAGACTCTCATGACTGCATCCCTCCCCTGGACCGCGAGGTTCATCGCGCCCCTGCCCCACTCCGACACGACAGACAGGTCTGAGCGGGCGCCCTTATTCCGCCGCGACTTCACCGCATCCTCGCCGCGCCGCGCTGTGCTTCACGTAACGGCCCTCGGCTTCGTTGAGGCCTACTTGAACGGGCATCGCGTGGGCGATGAGGTCCTGGCACCGGGCTGGACCAGCTACCGGCACCGGCTCAACTACAGCACTTACGACGTCACGGACCTTCTCAAGGACGGCGCCAACACCCTCGGTGCCATGGTCGGCGAAGGTTGGGCCCGTGGACGGCTCGGCTGGGAGGGGGCAGGGCCCACGAAGAACATCTTCGCCGACCGGCCCGGGCTCTTCATGCAGCTCGAACTCGACTACGCCGACCACGCCGAAACCGTGGTCACCGACACGGATTTCCGGACGGCCCCCGGGCCGGTCCTCTCCGACAGCATCTACGACGGCGAGCAGTACGATGCCCGCCTGGAGCTGCCCGGCTGGTCAACCCCGGGCTTCAACGCCACTGGCTGGGCCGGGGTCGAGGTCATCGACTGGGACCTGGAAACGTTGGAGGCCCCCACCAAGGAGCCTGTCCGGCGCATCGAGGAAATCGCTGTCCAGCGGTTGATCACCTCGCCTTCCGGGAAAACCGTGGCCGACTTCGGCCAGAACCTGGTCGGCTGGGTCCGGGTCAACGTGGAAGGCGATGCGGGCACGACCGTGACGCTCCGCCACGCCGAGGTTTTGGAGGACGGCGAGCTGGGCACCCGCCCGCTGCGCACAGCCAAGGCAACCGACAACTACACCTTGCGCGGTGGCGGTGCGGAGACCTGGGAGCCTCGTTTCACCTTCCATGGCTTCCGCTATGTTGAAATCAAGGGCTACCCGGGACAGCTGACAGCGGACAGACTGACCGCCGTCGTCATCCACACCGACATGACCCGTACCGGCTGGTTCGAATCCTCCAATCCGCTTCTCAACCAGCTGCACAGGAACACTCTCTGGTCGATGAAGGGAAACTTCGTCAGCCTCCCCACGGACTGCCCGCAACGCGACGAACGGCTGGGATGGACCGGAGACATCAACGTCTTCGGCCCTACGGCGGCCTATCTTTATGACGTCCGTGGCATCCTCGGATCCTGGTTGCGGGACCTTGCCCTGGAACAGAGCGAGAAAGGGTACGTGCCCATGGTGGTTCCGGACTTCCAGACCCACGCGGCACCGATGACCACCGCTGTCTGGTCGGACGCCGCCGTCCTGTTGCCCTGGACCCTCTACCAGGCCTACGGGGACGAGCGGATTCTCGCCGATGCCTATAACTCCATGAAGGACTTCACCGCCCAGGTCGAGGGGCTGCTGAACCCCGTCGGTCTCTGGGACACTGGCTTCCAGTTCGGTGACTGGCTGGATCCGGATGCCCCTCCGGAAAATCCTGGCAAGGGCAAGACCGAGCCGCATCTGGTCGCCGCAGCTTATTGCTGCCGCGTCACCCAGGTCATGGCCCAAACAGCAGGCATCCTCGGGCACCAGGAGGACCAGACTCGGTACTTGAAGCTGGCAGCGAGAGTGAAGCAGGCGTTCCTGGACGAGTATGTGGCACCGTCCGGCCGGCTCGTCAACGGTTCTGCGACCGCCTACGCGCTGGCCATCACTTTCGACATCCTCACCCATGCGCAGGAGGCCCGGGCCGGAGAAGCGCTGGCCGCCCTAGTGGCCGAGGCGAAGTACACCATTTCAACCGGCTTCGTCGGCACCCCGGTGCTCTGCGACGCCCTGACCCGGACCGGGCACCTGGAGGACGCCTACAGGCTCCTGCTTCAGACCGAATGCCCCTCGTTCCTCTACCCGGTGACCATGGATGCCACCACCATCTGGGAGCGGTGGGATTCCATGAGGCCGGATGGCACCGTCAATCCCGGCGGCATGACTTCGTTCAATCATTACGCCCTCGGCGCAGTAGCCGATTGGCTGCACCGCACCGTCGCCGGGCTCGCACCGGCGGAACCCGGCTACAAACGGATCCGCTTCGCTCCCAAACCTGGTGGAGACCTCACCAGCGCCGCCGCACGCCACCTCACCCCCTACGGTGAAGCCGCCATCTCTTGGCGGATCGGCGACGACGGGACCGTTGTCGTAGACGTGACGGTCCCTGAAGGGACCAACGCGGAAGTGATCCTTCCACTGCACCCGGAGGACCTCGTCACCGAAGTCGGACCCGGAACCCACCACTGGAACTACCAGGCACCCGAGTGTTTCAACGAACGGCCCGCCTACAGCTTGGACACCACCTTCGGCGTCCTCGCCCAAGACCCCGAGATCTGGCAAACCTTCACCGAGACCTTTGCGAGCTACTTCCCCGGGATACCGCTGGAGGGCAACAGCCCCGAAGCGAAGAACCTCACCATCAAAGACATGCTCGGCATGATCCCCATGCGACCCGAAGGATTCGCCGAAGCCATCGAAAAAGTCCTGACCGCAGCGAACGAGGTAACAACATGAACCCGATGACTACCGACACCGCAGCATCCGCGACCGGGCAGTCCGTCCAGAACCTGGGCCTGCACGAGAAGGCGTCACTGCTTTCCGGCCGGGACTTCTGGTCCACCACGCCCGTCTCCGGGGTCGCGTCGATCGTCATGGTGGACGGGCCCCACGGCGTCCGCCGCCAGGAAGGAACAGCAGACAACCTCGGGTTCCACGCCAGCATTCCCTCCACCTGCTTCCCGCCCGGAACCGCTTTGGGTTCCAGCTGGGACCCGGAACTCGTGGACGAGGTCGGCCGCGCACTGGGACGCGAAGCACGGGCCTTGTCCGTCAACGTACTTCTCGGCCCCGCAATCAACATCAAACGCTCCCCGCTGTGCGGACGGAACTTCGAATACCTCTCAGAAGACCCCCTTGTCACCGGCATTCTCGGCGCAGCGTATATCCGCGGCGTCCAGAGCCAAGGCGTAGGCACCTCGGTGAAGCACTTCGCGGCCAACAATCAGGAAACGGACCGGATGCGGGTCAGCTCCGATGTCGACGAGCGGACCCTTCGGGAAATCTACTTCCCCGCCTTCGAACGGGTGGTCCGCGACAGTGACCCGGCCACCGTGATGTGCTCCTACAACCGCATCAACGGCACCTACGCCTCGGAAAACCGCTGGCTCCTTACCGACGTCCTCCGCACGGAATGGGGATTCCGCGGCGCCGTCGTGTCGGACTGGGGAGCTGTCAGCAACCGCACCGCAGCCCTTGAAGCCGGCCTTGACCTGGAGATGCCCGGCACGGCCGGCGCCACCGTCACGGAGGTGATCTCCGCTGTCGAGGACGGTACCCTCGACGCTCGGTTCATTGACGCCAGCGCCGCACGGATCGCTGCCTTGCAGCGTCGGACAGCCCTCGACGACGGACCAGCAGTGTTCGACGCCGGCGAACACCACGCACTCGGCCGCCGCGCCGCGGCCGCGTCGATCGTGCTGCTGCGCAACGAAAACAACACGCTGCCGCTCCGGCAGGGCACGACCGTGGCGGTCCTCGGAGAGTTCGCCGAAAAACCCCGCTACCAGGGCGGCGGCAGCTCCCACGTCAATGCCACCCGTGTCGATGTGCCGCTCCAGGAACTGCGCAGCGCCCTCGGGGAAGACCGCGTGCTCTATGCGCCGGGTTACGGCCCAGAAGGCGACACGGCCAACGCCGCCGTGCTCCGGACCGAAGCGACGGATCTCGCCCGGGACGCGGACGTCAGCATCGTCTTCGTCGGACTGGACGAGAAGGAGGAATCGGAAGGATTCGACCGGACCCATCTTGACCTTCCCAAGGACCACGTCGCACTCATTCACGCTGTCGCCGCTGTCAGTGCCCGCACCGTCGTCGTCCTGTCCAACGGCGGCGTGGTGACCCTGGAACCGTGGCACGACGACGTCGACGCGATCGTCGAAGGGTGGGCCCTTGGCCAGGCAGGCGGCGGGGCAATCGCCGACATCCTCACCGGGCGCACCAACCCTTCGGGCCGGCTCGCCGAGACGATACCGTTCCGACTCAACGACACCGCCTCCTTCGTCAACTTTCCCGGCGAGGCCGGACACGTCCGCTACGGAGAAGGAGTCCTCGTCGGCTACCGGTATCACGAAACCGTGAACGTCCCGGCGAGGTATGCGTTCGGTCACGGACTCAGCTACACCACATTCAGCTACTCCGGCCTCACCGCTTTGACCGTGGGCGATGACAAAGCCAGCGTGCAAGTCACCATCACCAACACCGGGGAACGCGCCGGGGCGGACGTGATCCAGATCTACGTCGGTGCCCCCGAGCGGCCGGTCCGGACCCCTGTGCGTGAACTGCGCGCGTTCCGCAAAGTCACCCTCGAACCTGGTGAATCCCGGACTTTGACCCTGGATCTGGACCGCCGGGCCTTCGCCTACTATGACGTCACCGACCACCGCTGGGCCGTCACCCCGGGCCAGTACTCCATCGAACTGGGCCGGTCCTCCCACGACATCGCCGCCCGCACCACCATCAGCATTCACGGCGACGCCGGCCGCCCGTCACCTCTGAGCCTCACGTCCACGGTGGAGGAATGGTTCACCCACCCCATCGTCGGGCCCCTGCTCATCGAGGGCATCACCGCCTCCCTGACAGAGGAACAGCGGCACGCCGCAGAGGGAATGCAGGACGGGCTCAAGATGGCCTACTCCATGCCGATGAACCAGTTCGCGAAATTCCCCGGCGTGAGCATCCCACTCGAATCCCTCCACCAGCTGATCGAAGCAAGCAAGGAACCCTCATTCCAGTGAAACCACCACAGAAACAGAAGAAGCGAATCTTCCTCACCGGTGCCACCGGAAACTGGGGGCAGTACATCCTGCGGGAATTCGCACAACGCGCCGATCGCTTCGACATCCTCGCCTTGGTCCTACCCACCGAAAAAGACACCGGCATCATCCGCCGGTTCCACGACATGGACAACCTCAGCGTCGTCCACGGGGACATCACGGACTACCCCACCGTCCTGTCCTGCGTCACAGGAGCCGACTACGTCCTGCATGCCGGGGCTGTCGTGTCCCCGCTTGCCGACGATCACCCCGAGCTCACCCACGCAGTGAACGTCGGCGGCGCCCGGAACGTCATCAAGGCCGTAAAAGAACAGCCGGACCCGGACGCCGTCCGCCTGGTCACAATCGGCACCGTCGCCCAAAGCGGGGACCGCAACCCGCCCCATCACTGGGGCCGGGTCGGCGACCCACTCCGTGTCTCGCACTACGACGAATACGGCCAAAGCAAGGTCATCGCCGAACGCGAACTGATCGACTCCGGACTCAAGAACTGGGTTTCGCTGCGCCAGACCGGCATCTTCCACCCCGGAATCCTCGAAACCCGGGATCCGATCATGACCCACTCCACCTTCAGCGGAGTCATGGAATGGGTCTCCGTGGAAGATGCCTCCCGCCTGCTGGCCAACATCTGCGAAGACGGCGTCCCGGACCACTTCTGGGGCGGCATCTACAACATCGGCGGCGGGGACGGCTGGCGGCTCACCAACTGGGAGTTGCAGACCCGGATGACCGCCGCCATGGGCGTCAAAGACGTGCGTAAGTGGTACGACCGGAACTGGTTCGCCACCACCAACTTCCACGGCATGTGGTATTCAGATTCGGACGTACTCGAGAATCTCGTTCCCTTCCGGGAAGACTCATTCCCGGAAGCCCTTGCCCGCGCAATAGCCACAGGACCCGCAAGGGTCCGCCTCGCCGGCAAAATCCCCGCCGCGCTCATCAAGCACCTCGTGATGAAACCATTGACAAGGAAGCCCCGCGGAACCATGGCATGGATCGCAAACAACGACCACGCCAAGATCAACGCGTACTTCGGCTCTCGCGAGAAATGGGAAAACATCGGCGACTGGTCCACATTCATCCCGCCCCAGCCCGACAAGGAACCCCGGCGGTTGGACCACGGCTACGACGAATCCAAGGACCCCGCCGAGTGGTCAACTGCAGACATGACAGGCGTGGCGGAGTTCCGGGGAGGCAAACTACTCTCCCAGACCATGGCAATCGGCGACATCTCCACGCCACTGACCTGGCAATGCGATTCAGGCCACACCTTCCGCGGCAGCCCCCGGCTGATCCTCACCGCAGGCCACTGGTGCCCGAAATGCGTCAAAAAACCGGACGACTACACCAATCAGGCGGCAGCGAATCGATTCCTCGCCCAACTTGAACCCGCAACGCCCGTCCACGCTTGAGATACGACCGGCCAACACGCCGCGCATAGAAGGGACACGCACCCCATGCCACCACGCGCCCACTCACCAGCGACTGCAGGAGCCGAACGGATCCTCGAAACCGTCACGGACATGGCCTTCCCGGGTCCCCACGGACCCGTGCCGGCACGTCTTTACGGTTCACCGGACCCCGCCACCCCGACCCTCGTATGGCTCCATGGCGGTGCGTTCTCCCACGGGGACCTGGACATGCCCGAGGCCCACGACGTTGGCCTCGGCTTGGCAGCCCGAGGGATTCACGTCATCTCAGTGGACTACCGCCGCGTGCCTCCGTGGAGCCCATTTCGCAAACCCCGCTCCGGGAAGCTAACCGGTATCCGGTTCCCGATACCCCTGGACGACGTCACGGCCGCCTTCACCGCGGTGGCAAAGTCGTTGTCGGATGGCGGTGTGGAAACCACAGGAATTGCACTCGGAGGTGCCAGCGCCGGAGCATGTCTGGCAGCCGCCGCAACCCTTGACCTCGGCACAAGGCAAAACGGGCCGTCCTCGCTGGTCCTCGCCTACCCAACCCTCCACGCGCAACTGCCGCCACTGCAACAAGAGGTAAAAAAGAAGCTCCGGGGACCCCGGGGGCTCTGGCAATTCACCCCGGCAACCGTAGAACGCATGAACCGAAACTACGCTGGATCCCTTCAACACATGAACGACCCCCGCGCGTTCCCGGGCGGAGCAGACCTTTCACAATTCCCGGACACCCTGATCCTCAGCGCCGAATACGACACACTACGTACGTCCGGCGACGCGTTCGCATCAGAACTGGCGGCCTACGATATACCCGTCGAAAACGAATACCTTCCAGGAACCCGGCACGGATTCCTGAACCGGCCAGCGACACCTGCAATGACCACCGGCCTTGAACGCATCGCATCATGGCTCCAGACACGGCCCCGGTCCCGAATCTAACCCCAAGCCTTCGGTGTATTGACGGCGTGCTCGAGATTGAAGGGAAGCTGAATGGCGCAGTCGGGCAGCGAAACAGCAGTCCCTCCTAGGCTTCAATCGAAGAGTACTCGTCAGACGGCACGATCTTGATCAATTCTTCGCGTCAGAGAGCAACCCGTGTAGCCGGATTGTATGGCCCCGAACAGGAACCGGCATCCGACGGTATACGACATGCTGAGCGGGCTGTGGCTGAGTTTTTCCACTTCGGAAGTCGTCGGCCCGCCGAGGGCCTTGCTCAGTGCGGTGCGAGTTCGCCGTAGAAATACGATGCCGTGACGCCGCCATCCATGAGGAAGTCGCTGCCTGTGATGAAAGCGCCGTCGGCGCCCATCAGGAGCGCTCCCACGGTGCCGACCTCGTCCGGGGTTCCGCCGCGGCCCACCGGGGAGAGTTCGATCATGCGCCGGTACCCCTCTCCGCGCGGTCCGGTCAGCTCGTCCCTGGCGAGCGGCGTGAAGATGATCCCCGGGCTGATGGTGTTGATCCGCGCGCCGCGTTTACCCCACCGTACGGCTTCGGCCATCACGCGTAGCGAGTTGCCGCGCTTGGCCAGTTGGTAGGCGTGGAGGGAATCCGTGACTTGGTCCGGCTGAAGCATGGCCAGGCTCAGCAGATCATCGGCCGGTGTGGTGGCGAGGGCGGCGTTCTGTTCGACGGTCAGCGCGCCGAGGCGGTGCCCTGATTGTGAGGCGATGACGACGCCGGCTCCGCCGGGTGCGATGATGTTCCCGAATTCTTCGAGCAGCACCGCGGTCCCATAGAGGTCCACGGCGAGGATGGTGGCCGGCGAGGCCTGGCTGGGTGAGACACCAGCGGCGTGGATGAGCCCGGTGACGTTACCGAGTGCCGTGGCCGCCTGGACCACGGCACGGATGGACTCGCGGGAGGACACATCAACGGTCATCGTGCTGACGTCGAGCCCGGCGTTGCTCAGCACCTCGGCCGCTGCGTCAGCGTTGTCCTGGTTCAGGTCGGCCAACACAACGTGCTTGCCCGCGCTCACGCGGCGGGCGATGGCCTGGCCGATCGACCCGGCCCCGATGACAACGATGACCTCGCTCATGGTGATCTCCTGTTTCTTGGTCGCGGATGTGCGGAGGTGACGAAAATACGTAGCTTTGAATGAGTGGGGCGATGCGGGGCTGGGTGTGTGGCGGCCTCGTCCCGGAGTTTCCTGTTCCGTCCGACGAAAGCGCCGCCAAGCCCGCCGCCCCAACACTGTGAGGAGCCCAGCCGCTAGCCTTCGGCGGTGTCGTTCCCTGCCGAAATCGTGGCGAGGTCATGACGGAACGTTTCGGGTTCATGGTCCAGAGGGAGGTGGATTACGTCTTCGGCCGCGTCGAGAGACCTTGCTGAGTCCGGCGTCAAGGAGTGGAAGACTGTGGTGAGGTCGTCTTGTGCGGGTCCGTAGTCGGCGATGAGTTCGAAGGTCTTGTGGTCGGCGGCATCGAGGTGCAGGCTGTCGATGAGGACGCGGGCGATCTGGTCCCGGGCGATGACGCCGTCTTTGGGTGAGCCGGTCTGTCGCCGATCCCCCTGGAGCATGACGATCGTCCGCTGGCCGGCTTGGTTGTAGTCGAACCAGCCGGGCCGCACGATCGTGTAAGGGTTGCCGCTGGCGCGGACGAGCCGCTCGCTGCGCAGCTTCCATTGGGCGTAGGCGACGCCGGGTCGGGTGGTGCCGATAGCGGTCATCAGGGCGATGTGTGCCCGGCGGCGGCCCAATGCGCGGAGGACATTGGCGACGCCGGCGTAGTCGTTGTCCCGCACGTCCCGTTCGCTGGTCGTCGATCCGTGCGTGAACACGATCGCGTCGGCTCCCTCGACAGCCGGGCCGAGGGTGTCCGGACGGGTCAGATCCCCGATCACCAGGTCCACCCCTTCGGGAAGAAGGCGGGCGGCGCGAGCCCGGTCACGCACGAGCGCACGGACCGCATAACCCTGACTCAGCGCCTCCGCCACGGCATGGCGGCCGATACTGCCCGTGGCACCGACGATCAGGACAGTGGAGGGACGGCCGTTCATTGTTTCTCCTTGACCGCTATCTGTGTGGTGTCGCGCTGGGTGGCGGCCCAGCTGGCGAGGACTTTCAGGGCGTCCTCGGAGGGGGT
>NZ_JARVRG010000035.1:0-42592 GCF_030209795.1 Arthrobacter sp. efr-133-R2A-63
CCCTGCCCTGCCCAACCGTCATTACCCGCGTACGACGGGCGAAACTCACAGGTTAAAGCGAATCAACGGCGGACGGAGGGCAACGCGGTATGGTCACAGGTATCTACGTCAGTGCTGTCACACCGGAGTCCGGAAAATCGTTGGTGAGTCTTGGGCTGGCCGACACCCTGCACCGGCATGCAGATAGGGTCGGCTTCTTACGACCGATCGTGGAAGGCCCCGACGCCGGCCACGATCCCATGATTCTCCTGATTCGGGAAATGTATGGGCTCAATCCATCCCTTTGCCTGGGTGGAATCACACTCCCCGTGGCGCTTGGCTTGTTGGGCGCCGGACGAGGTGACGAGATATTCGGGGACGCCGTCGTGGCGTACGGCCAGATCGCGAAGCAGTGTGATGTGGTGATCGTCGAGGGTTCAGGCCTCAGGGGCCACGACGCGGCCGCTGAATTCGACCTGAATGCCAGGCTTGCCAACAATCTGGGATTGCCAGTGCTGGCGGTGGTCGGCGCAAAGGGGCTGTCTTCCGAAGAAACTGCCGATGCCGTCGATGTGGCGCGCAAGGAGCTTGCTTCCATGCATTGCTCCCTTCTATCCGTCATGGTCAACCGGGCCGACGCCAGCACGGTCGGCGACATCCATGCCGCATTGCGGCCGGGAGTCAGCAGACGTCCTGTCTACGTCATTCCGGAAATAGCAGAGATATCGCGGCCGACGGTGGGAGACATTTCGGCCGCGCTTCGCTTGAGCCACGCGGGCGGCAGCACAGAGCTTGACCGCGACGTCGGCCGGGTCACCGTGGCCGCAATGACCGTAGGCAATTTCCTGAGTGGGCTCGGTACGGGGGACCTGGTGATTGTTCCCGGAGACCGGGCAGATGTGATGGTTGCTTGCTTGGCGTCTGCCTTGTCGCCCCAATTCCCCACCCCGAGTGCCATGATCCTGACCGAGGGGTTGGACGCGGATGCCCATGTCCGTCCACTGCTCAACCATGCACCGTTTCCGGTATTCACCAGCGAAGAAGGTACGTACACCGCGGCCCATTTGACCGCGGGCGTGCGCAGCGAAATACACGCCGGCCAGCACCGCAAGGTGGCGGCCGCACTCGGCGCATGGGCGCGCTGCGTTGACGAGCGGGAAGTTCTGGAAAGATTGTCCTTGCCAAGGCCAACCACCGTCACGCCTTTGCGCTTTCTGCACGAACTCATCGAGCGTGCCCGGGTACAGAAGCGGCGGATCGTCCTCACGGAGGGAGAAGACGCCAGGGTGCTCCGCGCCGCTGAGCTCCTGCACCGGAGGGATGTCTGTGAACTGATCATCCTGGGGAACAAGGCCGCCGTCGATGGGTTGGCCGCAGCTCAGGGGATCGACCTTGACGGGCTGGTTGTTGTGGATCCGGCAACGTCGAACTTGCGCGAGCGTTATGCAGCGGAATACCAACGGCTACGGGCGCACAAGGGAATGGTCTTGGCGCGGGCGCGGGAAATCATGCTGGAGGGAGCCTATTTTGGCACCATGATGGTTCAACTGGGCGAAGCGGACGGGATGGTTTCCGGAGCGTCCCACACCACGGCGAATACCATCCGTCCGGCCCTGGAGTTCGTGAAGACCCGGGATGGTGTGCGCACGGTGTCATCGGTGTTCTTCATGCTCTTCCCCGACCGCGTCCTCGTGTATGGCGACTGTGCCGTCATCCCTGAGCCGACGGAGTGGCAGCTTGCCGATATCGCGATTGCATCCGCAGACACCGCCGCGCAGTTCGGCGTGGAGCCCAGGGTCGCCATGCTGTCCTACTCCACTGGAGGTTCGGGCACAGGCGGTGCGGTGGACAAGGTGCGCCGCGCGACCGCTTTGGTCAAGGCGGCCCGGCCGGAGCTTCCCGTTGAGGGCCCAATCCAATATGACGCCGCCGTGGATGCCGCAATTGCCAATTTCAAATTGCCCTCGTCCACCGTTGCCGGCCAAGCGACGGTGTTCATCTTCCCCGACCTGAATACCGGCAACAACACGTACAAGGCTGTTGAGCAGTCGTCGGGGGCGGTCGCGGTCGGGCCCATCCTGCAAGGCCTCCGCAAGCCGATAAACGATCTCTCCAGGGGTTTCAACGGTGGAAGACATCATCAACACTGTTGCCATCACTGCCGTACAGTCCCAAGTTGCCGCCCCCCTGGCACGAGACCAGGCTTGACGCAGCCTGTCAACGCGACGGGGCACTGCCTACGCGCACGCTCGTCCGGCCACGGTGAGGGCTACCCTTCCTCAGGCGGGGTGACCGTTCCTGCAGTGTCGCCGCCGTCGATGACGAACTCGGCTCCGGTGACGAACGAAGACTCATTCGAAGCCAGGTACAGGACGAGGTCCGCGACTTCCCCCGGATGACCCATCCGGCTGAGCGCCACGTGGCTCATGTCCATTGGCATGTCGGCCGTCATCGGGGTGGAGATGACTCCGGGATGGACAGAGTTCACCCTGATGCCGTGGCGCCCCAGATCCAGCGCGGCGCTCTTGGTCAGTCCGCGCACGCCGAACTTCGAGGCAGTGTACCCGGGGATCTGCTCATAACCCCGGATCCCGGCAATCGAGGAAATGTTGATGATCGAGCCGCCCTTGGACTGCCGCAGGGCCGGGATCGCGGCCTTGATTCCTTTGAACGTGCCGGTCAGGTTGACGCCGATGACGTTGTCCCACTGCTCCAGGGTGTAGTCCTCGATGGAGGCGAAGTTCACGATCCCGGCATTGTTCACCAGGATATTCAGGCCTCCGAAGGTTTCGACGGCGGCGCTCACCGCTGCCTCCCAGTCCTGCGGGCTGGTCACGTCGAGATGGACGTAGAGCGCGCTCGAGCCCATGCGCTCCGCGGTTTCCTTTCCCTCTTCGTCCAGGATGTCGCCGATGACAACTTTTGCACCTTCACCGTGCAGCCGGGAGGCCACAGCGGCTCCAATACCGCGTGCGCCTCCGCTGACCAGCGCAACCTTGTCGATGACCCGTTCCATGTGATGCTCCTTCAGTGTGACGGCGAGGACTCCAAGCAAGCTCAGGCTCGACTCTTGATCGCTTTGATCTAAGACTGGGCCCGCGCATCGGTCCTCGACAGGGCCGAAAGTCACAGGCCCGTCACCAGAATCAATCCGCTGCGGCAGTGACTTCCTTCTCCAGGCGTTCGACGTCGTGCCGGTGGCACAGTTCCGTAGCGGGGGTCATCGCGGCCGCGCTTCCCGCCGCGACAGCCGAGCTGAAGGCCGCCTCAACAGGGTGCCCCTGCGCCAACCGCAGCACGAACGCTCCAAGGAAACTGTCACCGGCTCCGACGGTGCTGAGCACCTGCACTGGCGGCGCCTGCAAACGGGTTACGCCCTTTTTGGAAGCCAGCACGGCTCCGGCGTCGCCAAGGGTCAGCGCAACATATTCCGCACATCCGTCGGCAACGAGTGCCAAGGCGGCATCGACCTGGCTTTCTTCACTCTGAAGCAGTGCTCCGAAGTGTTCGCCCAGCTCGCGCCGACTGGGTTTGACGAGAAAGACACCCTCGGCAAGCGCTTTGGAGAGGGCCGGCCCCGAGCTGTCCACAACGCATCGTGCATCGCCTTTCCGCACGACGCGGGCAATCCGGGCATAGAAGTCCTCCGGAACTCCGGGCGGCAAGCTGCCGCTGGCCACCACGTATCCGCCAACCGGAACTGACCGGGCAACGACTTCCAGGCAGGTGCCCCATTCCCCTTCGCTGAGCTCCGCGCCTTGGAGTACGAAACGGAATTGGTTCCCGGTCGAATCCTCATCCACGGTGAAGTTCTGTCGGGTGTCCCCCTGGACCGGTATGACCACCGAAGGGATCCGCTCAGCTTCTATCAGCCGCCGGTATGCTTCCCCGGTGGGTCCGCCTGCACTGTATACAGCCAGAACATTGCCCCCGAGCCGTTGGATTACCCTGGCAACATTGATGCCCCCGCCACCGGGGTCGAGGCGGCTGCCGCCGCACCGGAGCTTATGACCGCTGTAGACCCGCTCAGTCGAAGTGCTGACGTCCAGTGCTGGGTTCACCGTGAGGGTAAGAATCGGCTTCGCACGCGTTGGCTGGGGGGCTTCCATAAGAGCAAGCATAGGAGCAGCGATTCCTTACAGGGGCGAACCAGGTTTTGCGATTCGGGCAATAATCTGATCCGTCCAAGCGTCAATGGCAGACCAATCCCGCAGGTCCCCGAAACGGCCGCCGGCGAGCCGGAACATGAATCGGAGCGGCGCCGGCATCTGCGTGGCCCTGTAGACACCGGAGAAGACCTTGTGTCCGCGCAGCGGGACTCTCTCGGACAGGACTCTTCCGAGCCGCTCCTGTTGTATCGCTGCACCGCGCTTACGAAACGGCTTTGGCAACGCGTCGGCCATCCCGACGCTGAAGGCCCAGACGGGTCGCTTGGCCAACTCAAGTTCATGGCGTGAGAGGAACAGCAAAGCCGGAGGCAGCCATGCCTGGTTGTGGATGGCGCTGCCGACCACAATGCCCTCATAGCGGGAGACGAACACCACCTCCTCCACGGACCGGCATTCGACGTCGCCGAGCGCAACCTCCATGTGACTGTGACAGGTTTGGATGGCCCCGGTAGGACGGATATATCCGGCCCCACTTCATGACTCGCCGGGCACCTTGTGACGGTTATTCGTGGCCCCACCTTCAACGTTGGATTCATCAATGGATGGATGCGGCAGAAGGCTGGTCTGGATGGAGTCGAGAGTGGAGTTGTTCGCACAGATCCGAAGAGACGCCCGGGTTGAGGGCCTGTCGGTTCGTGCACTGGCAGGCCGGCATGGGGTTCACCGAAGGACGGTGAGGCAGGCCCTGGAGTCCGCGGCCCCTCCGGAACGCAAACCACGGCGAGGGGTCTCCTGGCGGCTAGAGCCGTTCAAACCCGCGATCGATGCCATGCTGGTCGAGGACACCACAGCGCCGCGGAAGCAACGCCATACGGCTCGGAGGATTCTTGCCCGGCTCATCGAGGAGCATGGTGCCCAGGGGCTGTCGTATTCGACGGTGCGTGATTACGTGCGGGTCCGTCGGGCGCAGATCGATGTCGAAGCCGGTCGCCGGGTTGAAGTGTTCGTTCCGCAGGAACACGCCCCCGGCGCGGAGGCAGAAGTGGACTTCGGCGAAGTCTGGATCATGCTGAACGGGGTGAAGACGAAGTGTCACATGTTCATCTTCCGGTTGTCCCATTCCGGCAAGGCCATCCACCGGATTTACCCCACCCAGGCCCAGGAAGCGTTTCTGGAAGGCCATATCGAGGCGTTCAACGAGATCGGCGGGGTGCCGGTTAAACACATCCGCTGTGACAACCTCACCAGCGCCGTCCGGGCTGTGGTGTTCGGGCAGGGCCGGAAACGAACGGAGAACGACCGGTGGGTGTTGTTCCGCTCGTTCTACGGTTTTGATCCTTTCTACTGCCAGCCAGGTATTGCCGGGGCTCACGAGAAAGGCGGAGTCGAGGGCGAGGTGGGCTGGTTCCGCCGCAACCGGCTTACCCCGATGCCCGTCGCGAGATCCCTGGAGGAGCTCAACCACCGGATCCGGGCCTGGGAGGTCCAAGACGATCAGCGGCGGATCAATGACCGGATCCGCACCATCGGCCAGGACCTCGCCGCCGAGCGCCCGTTCCTGGCACCGTTGCCGGCCGAAGAGTTCGATCCCGGTCTGGTGCTGAACCCGAGGGTGGACCGGTCATCGATGATCACGGTGCGGATGGTGAAGTACTCCGTGCCCGCGCGGTTCATAGGCAGAAGAGTCCGGGTGTCCTTGCGGGCATCGGAGCTTGTAGTGTTCGACGGCCGCGCGGTGGCGGCCCGGCATCAGCGGATCATTGCCAAGGGCGCACAGTCGGTCCAGCTGGACCATTACCTGGAGGTCCTCAAAACCAAGCCCGGCGCTTTGCCTGGCTCCACCGCGTTGGCCCGGGCACGGGAGTCCGGTGCTTTCACCAGCGCCCATGAAGCCTTCTGGGCCGCCTCGCGCCGGGTCAATGGCGACGCCGAGGGAACCCGTGAACTGATCGACATCTTGCTGCTCCACCGTTCCATGGACGGAGCAGACATCGAGGCAGGGATCACCGCGGCATTGGGAGTGGGCGCGGTCAGCGCCGACGTCGTCGCTGTCGAAGCCCGCAGACACGCTACAAACGTTTCGGCGGGTGAGGGCGGTTCGGACCGTCATCACGGTGCTCATGACGAGGTAAATGTGCAACGGGTTGTCAGTCTCACCCAGCGGCGGCTCATGGACCCCGCCGCTGTTATTGCGGGGCTCCCGGAGGACGCTCGCCCTCTTCCTTCGGTGAGTGTTTATGACGAGCTGCTCGCCAAACGCAACAAACACCCGGACAACGCGTCGAAGGAGAACATCTCATGAGCCCCACCGCCCCTGCCGTCACCATCACCCCGACACTGCGCCGTCGCCGCGGCCTGACCGAACAAGCCGCGGTCGCGGCCGTGGACCAGGCCTGCCGTCGGCTGCGCCTGCCCACCGTCAGGGCGGTCCTGGACGAAGCCCTCACCGTCGCAGGGAAGGAACAACTCTCCTACCAGGGTTTCCTGGCCGAACTGCTGCTTGCCGAGTGCGACGACCGGGACCGGCGCTCCTCCATCCGCAGGGTCAAAGCAGCAAACTTTCCAAGGAACAAATGGCTCGGAGACTTCGATTTCGATGCCAACCCGAACATCAACCCCGCCACCATCCACACCCTCGCAACCGGGGACTGGATCCGCAAAGGCTCACCCCTGTGCCTGATCGGGGACTCCGGAACGGGCAAAACCCACCTGCTCATCGGGCTAGGCACCGCGGCCGCGGAACAGGGCTACCGGGTCAAATACACCCTCGCCACGAGGCTCGTGAACGAACTCGTTGAAGCCGCCGACGATAAAGTCCTGGCCAAAACCATCGCCCGCTACGGCCGCGTGGACCTGCTCTGTATCGACGAATTGGGCTATATGGAACTGGACCGCCGCGGCGCCGAACTCCTCTTCCAAGTCCTCACCGAACGCGAAGAAAAGAACTCCATCGCCATCGCCTCCAACGAGTCCTTCTCCGGCTGGACCAAAACCTTCACCGACCCGCGCCTCTGCGCCGCAATAGTGGACCGATTGACCTTTAACGGCGCCATCATCGAAACCGGCACCGACTCCTACCGGCTCGCCCACACCATCGCTCAACAGGCCGCCAGCTAATCGGGGTGCGGCCAATGTGGCCGTTGCCGCCAGAGGCCCTGCAGCGTAGATTCACAGCATGCCCGGGCTGCTGACCCGGTACCAAGCTGGATTGGGCTCTGTCCCATGGGGGTCGGTTAGTATGTCCGAAATTAATGAGAGCCTCGAACGTGCACGGGCAGCGGTGAGATTCGCCCTATCGCATCCGCCCAGCCGGCTGTTCGCGGTCTATACGCAGGAAGACGAGGCACGGCCAACAGAGCGTTTTGCCGGGCTGTTGCGCTTGTATCCGACGCTGGAACCGCTTCTTCCGAGAGACGGGAAGGAAGTTGTGTGCTCGCGTGAAGGTCTGGAACGGTTGGACGAGGCAATCAGAAACCGGTCTTATCCCGCCGGCGACGTTGATGACTTTTCACGTGACGTTGCGCTCTACTACGCGGACACAGTCCTGGCAGCATTCCCTGGTGCATTCTGGATCGTTGAACCAGGAAGACTCCCTAGGGTTCAAGTTCCGGGCGGGCATTACATTGACATGTTTCAAATTGCGGCCGACCGGATCCACGCCGCCGAGCCATTTCTCTGCAAAACCTATGACAGGGTTATTCAGATGCCGGAAGCCGGAGGCGGGTCCGCAAAGAACCCGGCCCCCGGCTCTGGAACTTAGTTGCCGCAGGCCCAGAAATACGTACCGTCGTACGCGGCAGCCGTGTACCTCGTACCCCCGGAGTACAACTCACCGGTAGTGCTTCCCGAGAAACCGCTGTTGTTTCCGGTTGTGCACGTGAAGGTAGCAGCCGACGTCAAGGAACTGACGTAATAGGCTGCGTTGCTGCCCTCGCCGACTTGGTCCCACCAACCCCAATATGTGTCGTACTTGTTCAGGATGGAATCCATCCCGATGTAGTAGACACTGTAAGTGCACGAGGTGAGCGCTGAGTGCACAGCGCTGCTGTAAGTGTTCGAGTGGTAATCGAAGTAAGTGATCACGTACCCCTTCGCTTGGGCGAGGAGAGGGGTCCACGCCGGCACGGTCGTGGGGACGGTCGGCGGCCGCAGAGTATCCGCCAACCGCATCCTCTCCCTCGCCGATCGCGGCGTACGCGCATCCACTATCCAGCTCCCCCGCACCATGCACAACCGCACCGTGCACAACAAGGGAGACGGCGGATTCGCCGGGTTCCTCACCCGGATGGCCCGCCAGACCGGTGTGGCAAGCTACCCGGGCGACGGCGACCAGCGCTGGCCGGCCGTGCATGCCCTCGACGCCGCCGTGCTCTTCAGGCTCGCGCTTGAGAAGGCACTCGGCGGCACGGCGTGGCACGCCGTCGCGGATGAGGGCGATTCAGTACGCGGCATCGTCACCGTAATCGGGCGGCGGCCCTAGCTTCCAATCGAATCGCTGCCGGCTGAGCACTTTGGCCCCCCTCGGTGCAATCTTCGTGGTCGACCAGCCAGCGTCAAGCATCCGCACCCGCACCGAGCTCTGCTGGTCAGTCGTTTGCCCGTGTTTCTTATCGAAGATGTGAAGTGTGGTCGTTGCCGCGCATTCGAACGGCGACGACTAAGCCGGAGGCTGCGGTAAGCGCGGCCACGGTGGCGATGGCTGCGGGAACCCCATACTCGTCCGCGAGGAGACCGGCCAGGAGCGCCCCAATGGCGAACCCGCCGTCGCGCCAGAGCCGGTAGACCCCGACCGAGCGGGCACGCCAGGCGGGGTGTGAGACGTCTCCGATTGCAGCCAGGAGTGCGGGATAGACCATTGCCGTTCCAAGTCCCAGGAGGATTCCTCCGACGAGCCAGGGTCCGAAGCTGTGCGCTGCGGCGACTATCCCGAGTCCCGCGGACTGCACGAGCATGCCGGCCGCAATGAACCACTTGCGGCCCCACCGGTCCGAAGCCGCTCCGGTGAAGAGTTGCCCCGCGCCCCAGACCGCGGGATAGACGGCGGCCAGGATGCCTATCTGGTTCAGGCTTAGCCCGGAGCTGACGAACAAAACCGGGAAGAGGCCCCAGGCGAGGCCGTCGTTGAGGTTGTTCACTAGGCCAGCCTGGCTGGCTGCGGAGAGTGAGCGGTCCTTGAAGCTGGTGAGCGTGAAGACCTCCCGCGTGCTGAGGCCGGCGTGCGCATCGGCGTGAGCGGTGACGTGCTGGGAGGCTTCAGTCCTGGCGTGGTGGTGGGTTTCGCTCACGGTCAGGACAGACAGTCCCAAACCGAGGGCGATGTATGCAGCTCCGAGGAGGAAGGGGCCGGGCCGGAGACCGTACGCGGAGGCGATGTACCCGGTCGCGAGGGCAGTGACGGCGACCCCGAGGTAGCCCGCCGCTTCGTTCAGGCCCATGGCGAGGCCGCGTTGCTTCGGTCCGACGAGGTCCATCTTCATGATCACTGCCGTGGACCAGGTCAGGCCTTGGCTGACGCCTAGGAACACATTCGCCGCGACAATCCAACCCCAGGACGGCCCGAAGATGAGCATGACCGGCACGGGGATTGCCACAAGCCATCCGGCGACGAGGACGGGCTTGCGGCCATAGCGGTCTGAGAGGGTTCCGGCGAAGTAGTTCGTCGCGGCCTTGGACAGACCGAACGCGAGAATGTACGTCAGCGCACTTGTATAGAGGTCCAGGTGGAATGTCCGGGAAGCGAGCAGGGGCAGGACAGTGCGTTCCTGCCCGAGCGTGCCGCCCACCAGGGCGTTAACTGCCACCAGCAGCATGAACTGGGCCAGGTTCTGCCGAAGACCCAGCATGGTTCCTGTGGATCCTGGGTTGTGGCTCGGCGGTCTACTTCCCGGCATTCGGGGTGCTCCGTTCATGATGGGGTCGAAGAAATGCCCGGGCGCGTGGGGGACGCGCCCGGGCTGGATGTCCGGGCCGGAGGGGGGACCTGCCCGGACTGTTGGGGTTACTTTCCTGCGACGGCGTTCTGCTGCGTCTGATGCCACATCGTCCAGGCTGCATAGCTGCCGTCGAGTTCGACGACGTCGTAGCCGGCGCGGCGCAGGGCGCTCGCGGCAACGGAGTTCCGGACACCGGACTGGCAGTAGCTCACGATGGTGCCTTCGGCGGGGAGCTGGTCCAGGTGCCACATGACCCTGCCGCCGCTGAGCTGGTGCGAGCCGGGGATGTGTCCGGCGGTGTGCTCGGTACGGTTGCGGACATCCAGCACCATGAAAGCGTCGAAGCCGTCGAGTTCCTCGGGCTGGATCAACTTCGGGGTGCTCGCGGGCAGCCCGTTGATGCCGGTGAGGTAGCCGGCGACGTTGTCGATGCCGACGCGTACCAAGTGGTCCCACATATCCTGGGCCTGCTCATGGTCTGCTGCCAGCAGCACCAGCGGGTTCTTGTCCGTCTCAGGGTTCACCACCCATGCGCCGAAGCTTGCCATTGACTTGCCGGCGGGGACGTTCAGCGAGCGGGCAACGGTTCCCTGGTGGACCGCAGTGTTGGAGCGGGTGTCGATGAAGGTCAAGGTGTCTTCTTCCAGGCCTTCGGCGACGGTAGCGGTGTCGAGTTCCTTCAGCGGGGCTCGTTCGCCCATGACGGCCGGCCCTACCCGGTTCTCACGCTTCATCCGCCCGAAGTAGGCGTGTGCGTCCGGTTGTCCGTCCAGGAGTTCGTTGATGAAGCCCTGCTCGTCGTCCGCGGCAAGGTAGGGGCCCCACCAGGAGTAGAGCCGCTCGTAGCCCACCGTGGTAGAGGGAATGGCACCGAGGGCCTTGCCGCAGGCACTGCCGGCGCCGTGGGCCGGGTGGACCTGGACGTAGTCCGGCAAGGTCAGGAACTTGTCGCGCAGGCTGGCGAAGAGCTGTTTGGCGCCTTCGAAGCGTGTGTCCACCCCGCCGGCCGCCTCATCAAGCAGGTCCGGGCGGCCCAAGTCGCCGGAGAAAACAAAGTCACCCGACAGCAGGTAGCCGGGCTGGTCGCTGAACGCGCCGTCCGTCATGAGGAATGACAGATGCTCGGGGGTGTGGCCCGGAGTGTGCACCGCCTGGATGCTGATATTGCCCAAGGCGATAGTGTCGCCGTCGTACAGCCGATCGCCGTCGAATTCGTACTGCCAGTCCGGCCCGCCCGCGCCGGAGACGTAGATCTTTGCCCCGGTCGCTGCGGCAAGTTCGCGGGTGCCGGAAAGGTAGTCGGCGTGGATGTGGGTTTCGGTGACGGCCACGATCTTCATGCCGTTCTTCTCGGCGAGATCCTGGTACACCGCGATGTCGCGGCGGCCGTCGACAACAATGGCTTCCCCCTTGGCCTGGCAGCCGATCAGGTAGCTGGCCTGGGCGAGGTCTTCATCGTAAATGCGCTCGATAAGCATCTGGCGCTCTCCTTCGGGTAGGGGTGGAGGGATATTTTTTCGGTGTGCTCGTAGCGGGGTATCCCCCGGCAATCCGTGCGTGCGTCAGGCCTGCTGCCGGGCATCATCAGCCCGGAGTTTGACCATGTCCAGGTTCTTTACGGCCTGGATGATCTCTTCCAGGCCGGTCGCGTTCAGGGCTCCGGGCTGGGAGAAGACCAGGGTCTTATCCTTGAAGGCCATCAGCGTGGGGATCGAAGTGATACCCGCAGCTGCGGCAAATCCCTGTTCGGCTTCCGTGTCGACCTTGGCGAAGGTGATGTCCGGGTGCCGTTCTGCAGCGTTCCCGTAGGTGGGTGCGAACATGCGGCAGGGACCGCACCATGCCGCCCAGAAGTCAACGAAGACGATCTCGTTGCTCTCCAGGGTCTCGGCGAAGCTCTGTTCGGTGACGTCGATGGTTGCCATGATGATTCGTATCCTTTCGGGTGGTGGGTGGTTGGATTCGGGCAGGGCTCAGGTGGTGGGGAGTCCGGCGCTGGTCCAGGCGATCATGCCGCCGGCCATGGTGTCTGCCGAAAAGCCGGCACCGTTGGGGGCGTCGGCCACGGCGGCGGAGCGGTTGCCGCTGCGGCAGACCGCGATGACCGGGATTGCCGGGTCCAGTTCGGACAGGCGTGCCTGCAACTGGCCCATGGGGATGTGCAGGGCGCCGGGAATCATGCCTTCGGCGACTTCGAAGTCCTCGCGGACATCGACGATGCGGGCGGTGGTGCGGCGCTGATCGGCTTCGGTGATGGTGATTTCAGCCATGGGGTTCTCCTTCGAAGTATTGGGCGTTTCTGTTAGCGGACGGGTTCGCCGGCCTTGCGCCAGGCCGCCATGCCGCCGCGCAGCGAGTAGGCGTCGTACCCTTTCGGGGCGAGCAACCGGGCCGCGGAGGCGGACCGTACCCCGGAGGCGCAGACGGCGATGACGGGCCGGGCCTTTTGAATCCCCGCCTGGCTGGCCTGCAGCCGGTCCAGGGGGACGTGCTTGGCCTGGGGCGCTCGTCCGGAGCGCCATTCCTGGGCGGACCTGACGTCGATCAGGGTGGCACCCGAGGCCAGAAGTTCCTTGGCCTGGGCGACGCTTATGGTTCTGTAGGGCTTGTGGAATGCCTTCTTGAGGGAATCGATCAGTCCCATGGTGCTCTCCTATTGGGCGAGGTCAGGCGGTGACCGTACCGGCGGTGACCCACACCGCGACGGCGAAGATGAGTACCGCGAATGAGATGCGGATGTGCTTGTCCTTCAGGCGGCCGGCCAGCCTGGCGGCCACGAGGGAACCGAGGATGGCCGGGACCGCGAACGCCATGGTGGTGGCCCAGTCGATGGTGTAACCGGCAGCGTGGGCACTGAATCCGGCGGCGGAATTGATGACGATGATCGCCAGGGACGTACCGACGGCCTGCTTCATGCGCAGGCCCAGGAAGATCGTCAGTGCGGGGGTGATGAGGAAGCCTCCGCCCACCCCGAGCAGTCCGGTGAGGAAGCCCACGAGCAGCCCCACCCCCACCGCCTTTGGAGCGCAGGACCGAAAGGACCGGTGTGAGCCGGTGCTGCAGGATCCCTCGGTTTCGCGGGATCTGCCAAGCATTCGGATGCCCGCTGCCACCATGATCACGGCGAAGGCCAGCATCAGGATGTTCGGGTCCAGCAGCCGGCCTACGGCCGCACCGCCCCAGGCAGCCGGGATGCCGGCAGCCCCGACCAGCGCGATGACCGGCCAGTTCAGGCCTTCCCGGACCCGGGGCAGCAAGGCGGCCAGCGAGGACACCCCCACCACGAGCAGCGATGTGGGGATGGCCTGGGGGGGGCTCATGCCCACCCCATACACCAGGGCCGGAACCGCGATGATCGACCCGCCGCCGCCCACTACGCCCAGGACGATCCCGACGACGAGCCCCAGACCCAGGGCGGGAATCATGCCGCGGCGTCCTCTTCAACGGCCGGCGCGGGAAGCCGCAGGATGGCGTTTTCGCGGGTGGGCTCCGTGGCGGCCTTGTTCCACGGCATGGCCGAGAGGGCCTTGCCCATGGCGCACGTGTTGGTGGCGGCCGAGAACGTCAGGCCGGCTCCGATGGCCCCGGCCAGCATGCGCACCTTGGGAGAGACGAACCTGCCCCCGGCCAGTCCCAGCACCACCAAGGAACCGGCAGCGAGGCGGACCTGGCGTTCCAGGTCCCAGCGGTCGTTGCCCTTGACAACATCGCCGCCTGCGACAGCGAACCCGGGAACACCGCCCGTCAGGACGTAGGCGCCGTCGATCCCTGACTTGGCAAGGCGCTGGCGTGCCTGCTCGGCGCGGACGCCGGACTGGCACACCAGGACCACGCGGGAACCCAGCCGCGCGGCGAGCTCGTCCGTGTGCTCGGAAAGCAGCGCAAGCGGCACATTGTAGGAGCCGCGGATGTGCATGGACTCGAATTCAGCGGCGGAACGCACATCGATCACCACCAGGTCCTGGTGTTCCTTGAGCCAGGACTGGAGGTCTGCAGGGGCGAGCGAGGTAACGGCAGGGGGCGTGGAAGGGGAAGTCATTGCTGGCCTCTCAATAGGGAACGTGAATACCCCACCGAGTATCACAGATACCCCTGGGGGTAGTCAAAACACCCTAGGGGGTATATTATTAGTGCAAGCACCCCACTAATGGAGACCCCCATGGAACTGAACCCAACCGAACTCACGCCTGTGATCAACCGCCTCAAACGCGCACAGGGCCAACTCGCCGCCGTCACCCGCATGCTGGAGGAAGGCCGGGACTGCAAGGACGTCGTCACCCAGCTCGCAGCCGTATCCAAGGCCCTCGACCGCGCCGGGTTCGCCATCATCGCCACAGGCCTGGAGCAGTGCATCGTTCAGAAGGACGCAAGCATGGACAGGAAAGACCTGGAAAAGCTCTTCCTCTCCCTCGCTTGACCAACCCCGCCCTGAGGTCATCCAAGGAAAATCATGACGTTCACGCTCAGCACGACCATCGATCTTCCGTGGGCCGAAGCACTGGACCACACCCGGGACGCCCTGTCAGCCCAGGGGTTCGGAAACCTTACCGAAATCGACGCGCGTTCCACCTTTGAAGCCAAGCTTGGAGCCGAAGCCGCTGACGCTATGGGCGACTACACCATCCTTGGCGCTTGCAACCCGGCCCTGGCCAGCCGGGCCATCGCCGCAGAACCGGAAGTCGGCGCGTTACTGCCCTGCAACGTCGTTGTACGGCGCGGCAAAGACGCGGGAGTCACCACCATCGAAGCGATCGACCCGCAGGCCATGGTCCAGCTCAGCGCTGCGCCGGCCGTCAAAGTAATCGCCGACGACGCCGCCAATCGCCTGCGCAAAGCCCTCACCGCCTTGAGTAGCTAACTCACGCCATGCCCGCCGCCACGGTTCGGCTGGACTCGGTGTCCTCCGAGGACTATGACGCTGTTTTCTACCCCGGCGGCCACGGGCCGCTCTGGGATCTCGCCGAGGATCAGGACTCCATCCACCTGATCGAGGCGACTCTGCGTTCCGCAAAGCCTGTTGCGCTGGTCTGCCACGCCCCCGGCGTCCTGCGCCGTGCCCGCAATGAAGACGGCAGCCCACTTGTCAGCGGCCGGAAGGTCACCGGCTTCACTAACAGTGAAGAAGAGGCCGTGCAGCTGACCAACGTCGTGCCATTCCTGGTAGAGGACGAGCTGACTAAGTTGGGCGCTGAATACTCCAAGCGTGCCGACTGGGCATCATACGTCGTCGAGGACGGCCTGCTGATCACCGGTCAGAACCCGGAATCGTCGGCCCCAGCCGCCGACGCGCTGCTTGCCATGTTGCGCACCCTGACCGCATAAGCGGCAGTATCGACGGAATTTCCGCTCGCAGGCCATATTCCCGGTAGCCTACCGGAGTCCTCATCAACCGCCGATGCTTCTCCGGACAGGTTCGCCGTACACCGGAACGGCGGACCTGTCCCGGCATCTTCATCACGCCCCGGAGGAAACGAAAAACCGCCGGACCGGCGGTCCTCGATACGCCGCATCAAAGCCGCGAAATTGGCCCGGCGACAAATGCTTCCGGATACGGTGCCTGAGCAGAGATATCGTAGAACCCGGCGAAATATCGGATTTCGATATCCACATTCGACAATAGGATTGCGATGCGTGAACTAATGCGTGCGGCGGTGCGACTGCACATCCTCCACCACGCCGCCAAAGAAGACATCCACGGCGCCTGGATGTCCGAAGAGCTAGCCAAGCACGGGTATTCAATCTCTCCCGGAACCCTGTATCCGACGCTGCACCGCATGGAGCAGGACGGCCTGCTGGTCTCCCGCCAGGAAGTAGTCGGCGGCCGGCGCCGCCGGGTCTACCGGTCCACGCAAGCGGCCCTTGATGTGCTGGCCGACGGTCGCAAGTCCGTTGCCGAGCTCGCCGCCGAAATCCTTCCCGAATCTCCGAAGGAGAATCCGCATGAGTAACCCCCAGGCTCTGGTCCGACGACTGGGCACCTTTGACGCCGTCATGATCGGCCTTGGCTCGATGATCGGCGCCGGCGTGTTCGCGGCTTTCACCCCCGCGGCCCAGGCTGCGGGATCGGGCCTGTTGGTCGGACTCGTCGTTGCCGCCGTGGTGGCCTACTGCAATGCGACGTCCTCGGCACAGCTCGCCGCCGCCTATCCGACCTCAGGCGGGACCTACGTCTACGGCCGGGAACGCCTCGGGCCCTGGTCCGGTTTCCTGGCGGGGTGGGGCTTTGTGATCGGGAAGACGGCCAGCGCCGCGGCCATGGCCATGACCTTTGCCGCGTATGCCGCCCGGGCGGGGTGGGAACGTCCCGTGGCCATCACTGCCGTCATCGTTCTTGCTGCAGTGAATTATCACGGAGTGACGCGGACGGCCGGGCTGACCCGCATCCTCGTCGTGCTCGTGATGGCGGCCCTTGCGATCGCGGTTACCGCCTGCTGGGGAGGTTCAGTCCCGGATCCGGGCAGGATTCTTGGGGAAGGGCTGCTGGCCCACGGCTGGTACGGAATCCTGCAGTCCTCAGGTCTGTTGTTTTTCGCTTTCGCCGGTTACGCCAGGATCGCGACCATGGGTGAAGAAGTCCGTGACCCCAAACGCACGATCCCGCGGGCGATCGGCATCGCCCTGGGCCTCACCATCATCATCTACGCCATCATTGCCGTCACCCTTCTGGCGACCATCGGCCCCGACGCAGTGGCGTCCAACTCCACGCCGCTCGCCGCCGGAGTAGAAACCGGGACAATGTCATGGGCCGGCCCCGTCGTCAGGGCCGGGGCAGCGATCGCGGCACTGGGCGCACTACTGGCCCTCATCGCCGGGCTGGGACGGACCAGCCTGGCCATGGCCCGCGAACACGACCTTCCGCACTGGCTCTCCGCCATCCACCCCCGCTACAAGGTTCCCCATCGGGCCGAGACCACCCTGGCCGTGGTGATCTGCACGATCATCTCCGTCGCCGACCTGCGGGGCGCGATCGGTTTCTCCTCGTTCGGCGTGCTCATCTATTATCTGGTAGCCAACATCGCCGCGTTTACGCAGCCGGACACGGACCGCAGATACCCTAAGGCCCTCCAGGTCCTTGGCGCCTCGGCATGCGTGGCCCTGATCGCCGCCCTCCCACCGATTTCCGTGGTGTTCGGCATCCTCATGTTCGCGGCAGGGATCATTCTGCGCCTGGTCAGGCTGCGAAGGAGATCCTGACCCAAACGGGTCATGGTTTGGGTCAGGATCCCAGCAACTTGGTCGAGTGCTTCCTGAGTCAGACCGGGGACTCGCCCAACGCCTGCGGAGCCGGCAAGCGATTCAGCCATTCCCTGGCGTCCTCGATAGACCTGATGAACCCGCGCGGGCACTCCTGCTCACGCAGCACAGCACCAGCCATCACACGGTCAACCACCGTGGCCCCGACCAGTGCCACAGCGGACACAAATCGAATCCCCGAGAGTGTCGCTCCGGCGCCGGGATCCATACACACGTCCGCGAGCTCAACGAGCATCGGCTGCAGCCGGCCCCGGCTCACGCCCCGGATGGCCGCTATGCACGTACGCGCCCGCCCCGAGCCCTCCCTTGGGAGCCTGCCGACGGCGTTTCTCCGGACGACCACGTCAAGCCGGCAGCCTGCCAGACTGTAAGTGCAACCCTCGATCGAACAAGGTGGACCACGTGACGGCTGAATCCCAACAGACGAGCGGCCCGCTGACGACCGCCCGGACGAGTCTTGCGCGTCAAATCACGGCACTTTTGGGATTTCTCGTCCTCTCGTACACGGTATCTTTGCTGGGGTCCATGGCCATCCTTGGCAATGCCTCCGGCTGGTACGCAACGGCCAACAAAGCGCCCTGGACGCCGCCGGCCTGGGTCTTCGGATCGGCCTGGACGGTGCTGTACACGGCGATGGCCGTGGCTTCGTGGCTGGTCTGGCGCCAGCACTCGGCCAAGACCCGCGCAGCCATGACAGCGTACGGTATCCAAATGCTGCTCAACCTCGCCTGGGCGCCGACCTTTTTCGGCATGTACCCCACATGGGGCGACGCCGCACTTTGGCTGGCCCTTGTCCTCATCGCCGCACTGGCCCTGGCAGTGACAGCAACCCTCATCCGTTTTGGACCGATAAACGCGACAGCAGGAGTACTGATGCTGCCCTACCTTTCCTGGATCGTGTTCTCGGCCAGCCTGAACCTCTATGCCGCAGCCCACAACTGACAAGCCTGGCCAGCTACCTTGTCCACAATCGAGCGGTTTACTTCCGCACGTCCGCCAACGGAACCATCGCGAACGCCGTTCCTCGCCTGAGCACTTCATTTGAAATGACGGAGCCAGGTCAGCCGCCACGTGCATTTACGCTAAGCCCGGACATCGCGGCGCCAATCGTCTACGGCACTCCGGCGTCTGTTGGAGCCCGGCGGCCACGCACCAGGCCCTTCGGCCCTTGTGAGCCGTCGGACGGTCGTGAACAATAACAGGGCCGGACAAACCATGATGGACCGGCGCGACCGCGACCCCGGCCACAGGCTGCCGGACAGGAGGACCATGAATCGGCCAGCAGCACAAGGTGGCCCAGGGAACTCCGGCGCAGGACCAATCCGCGTCTATATCCTCGATGACCATGAACTTGTCCGGCGCGGGCTTCGCGAACTTCTGGAAAGCGAGGGCTTCGAAGTGGTCGGCATGTCCGGCTCCGCGGACGAAGCCACCCGGCGTATCCCGGCGTTGCGCCCGGACGTGTCGATTCTGGACGGCCGGCTGCCCGATGGTACCGGGATCGAAGTGTGCCGGGATGTGCGTTCCATCGATCCCTCGCTGAATTGCCTGATTCTGACCAGCTACGATGACGAACAGGCCTTGCGCGGTGCGGTTCTTGCCGGCGCGTCGGGATATGTCTTGAAAGAAATCGGTGGCACGGACCTTTTGGACGCCTTGCGCCGGGCGGCCCGGGGCGAATCCTTGTTTGACGCAGGGGTTAAGGCGAAAATCATCCAAGGACTCACCGCGCCTCAACGGGTAGATCCCCGAGTCGCCTCACTGACCCCCCAGGAGCGCCGGGTCTTGGAACTCGTCGGCCTGGGCATGACGAACCGCCAGATCGGTGAGCAGATGCTATTGGCCGAAAAGACCGTGAAGAACTATGTGTCCTCGATGTTGGCCAAACTCGGATTTGAGCGACGCACCCAGGCGGCCGTCTACATGGCCCACGGGGCAGAGACGGATACGGGAACGGTTCGCTAACGGCTCCGAATACTATGAAGCCACGGACAGACGCGTTATCAGCGTGGGGCACCGGACATTGAGTAGCACGTGCTGAGCCACGGAGCCGACCAGCACGCGGGCACCGCCTCTTCCTTTGCAGCCCATGACCAGCAGCCGCGCACGGGCACCGGCGTCCAGGAGCGCTTCCGCCGGCGCGCGCTCAAGGTCCAGGATCTTGAGTATGGCCAAACCCGGGTGCCGCTCCTCCAGGCCCTTGACCGATTTGGACAACAGCGCGTGCCCATCGAGCCCAGGTTCTGCAGCCCCGGTCCCGCGCCCCGGTGTCCCTGACGCGACAGGATCACGGCCGCTACCAGCATGGACGATCACGAGTTCCTGCCGCATCCGCTGTGCCTCGTCAGCGGCACACTCGACGGCGAGCTCGGAGTCCGGGGAGCCATCGACACCAACCACTACGCCGGATGACTCACGCGTTGAACGCGCAGGCACAATGGCGACAGCGCAATGGCTGATGACCGCGGTCTGAAAGCTGACGGAACCAAATCCTTCGCCGTGGTTGCCGGGGCGCCTGTCCGTTCCCACGACCACCATTTCCGCGTCCGCAGAAAGCTTGCGCATGGTCTCGGCGGGCTCTCCGGAACTGAGCGTCGTAACTACCCCAAGGGAGGGAAACCGTGCGGTGACCCGTGCTGCCTCGCCTTTCAGCAGGTCCTTGGCTTGTGCGGTCGCGCCGTCGTGGAGGGCCTTCTCCGGGAACGCCCATGGCTCAGGAACGGCATGGACCAGGTTGAGCTGAAGTCCCAGATCCCTGGCCCGTTCGGCGGCCCAGTCCACGGCAGCACTGCCGACCGCGGACCCGTCGACACCAACGAGAACATTCTTCTTCACGAGCGCACGTGCCTTCCTGGAACCAGCGGCAATCTCTCCCCAGTTTCGTCGGCTGCAAAGGTGACATGCAAGGGCCGGAAGACCCTCCCAGCGCACGCAGTTTCCGGGTTATGTTCCCTGAGGGGGATCGCGTCCGAAAGCCCGGTACCGCGCGGTCTTCGTGAAAGGACATCGGCGTGCTGATCCTTGTATTGAATCCAGGTTCCTCATCCTTGAAGTACCACCTGCGCCGAATCGGCACATCTGAAGTTAAGCCCGGGATCCTGCTGGAACGGGCCATCGGCGGCACGCAAGGGGGCACGCTGGATCCCGTCTTCCTTGGCAACGTGTTCGACGAGATCGATGCTGCCGTCCGGGACATGCCGTGCGGGGAACGCCCAGACGCAATCGGGTTCAGGGTGGTCCATGGCGGGGAACGCTTCAGCTCCCCCGTCCGCGTCAGCCCGGACATCATGGCAACCATCCTGGAACTTGGCGAGTTGGCGCCGCTCCATAACGCGGCAAGTGTGGCGTGCATGCGGGCAGCGGCCGAGCGTTGGCCGGATACGCCGCAGGTCGCTGTATTCGACACGGCATTCCACCACACGATGCCTGAGTTTGCGTCCCGCTATGCCGTTCCCGAGGCCCTGTATACGAAACACGGGATCCGGCGGTACGGTTTCCACGGGATCTCCGTCGAGATGGCGTGCCGCGACACAGCGGCGTTCCTTGGCGTCCCGGTAGCTTCACTGAACGCTGTTGTCGCGCACCTTGGGAATGGCGCGTCCGTCACCGCGGTTAGGAACGGCCACAGCGCCGATACCTCGATGGGTATGACACCGCTGGAGGGGCTGGTCATGGGTACCCGTTCCGGTGATCTTGACCCGTCCGTTGTCACCTTTCTCCAGCGCCGCGGCCTCGGCCCGGATGAGGTCGATAATCTCCTCAACCATCGTGCAGGCCTCTTGGGCGTGGCCGGTTCAGCCGACATGCGCTCGGTTCAGGACGCAGCGCTACGCGGGGATCCCCGGGCCATCCTCGCCTCCGACATGGCCGCCTACCGGCTGGCAAAATACATCGCCGCCTACAACATGGCTGTCGGCGGGGCCGAGGCACTGGTTCTTACCGGTGGGATCGGTGAGCATTCCATCGAGTTCAGGTCGCGCGTGCTGTCGCTGCTCGGGCCGCTCGGTCTCTACGTCGACGAGGTCAGGAACCAGTCCCGGGACACAGGCATCCGCACCATCAGCACCGACCGATCAAGGTTTCCTGTCCTGGTCGTCCCCAGTGACGAGGAACGGGCTATCGCGGAGGCGACAGCCGCCGTCGTTCTTTCGGATGATCCGGCGTGTCAACGGGACGCCGCTATTGACCCTTAGGCCGCCGACGCACTGGACGCCTTGGCACAACCGCGACAACCGGTGCGCTGAAGCGGGCGGCGCGGCGGGAGATGCGGTGGGTTTCCGGCCGACGCCGGATCCGCGTCGGCACGCCCGGCAACTGCTGCGCGGCGCGGGAGAAGAACACGCTCTTGGCGAATTCCACCATGACCATGTAGATGACCACCATCCCTAGCAGAGCCAGGAAGAACGGCACCGGCAAAGGATCGAAACCCAACAGGCCGGCCAACGGTGACAGCGGCAGGAAGATCCCCGCGGCCACGACTCCCAAGGAGGCGCTCAACAGGCCAACTGAAGGACGGCTTCGCAGGAACGGAACCCGCCGGGTCCTGATGGCGAAAATGATGAGGGTCTGCGTGGCGATCGATTCGATGAACCAACCCGCCCGGAACTCCCCCGGGACGGCGTTGAAAACGAAAAGCATCAGCGCGAAGGTCGCAAAGTCGAAGATTGAGCTGATCGGCCCGAAAAGGAACATGAAGCGCCGGATGAAGGCGATGTTCCAGTGCGAGGGTGCCAGCAGCTGTTCCTTGTCCACGCGGTCGCCAGGGATGGCCAGCTGGCCGCTGTCGTAGAGCAGGTTATTGAGCAGGATCTGCCCCGGCAGCATGGGCAGGAAGCTCAGTACCACCGACGCCGTGGCGGCGCTGAACATGTTGCCGAAGTTGCTGGACGTTCCCATCAGCACGTATTTGATGGTGTTCGCGAAGATCCTCCGGCCCTCCATCACGCCCTCGCCAAGGACGCCCAGGTCCTTTTCCAAAAGGACCACATCGGCAGCGTCCTTGGCGACGTCCGTGGCGCTGTCCACGGAGATCCCGATGTCCGCTTTGTGAAGGGCCAGGGCGTCGTTGACGCCATCGCCCATGAAGCCCACTGCTCCGCCGCTTTGGCGGAGCAGTGTGATGATCCGCGCCTTCTGTTCGGGCGAGACACGCGCAAAGATGGTGGCTTGCCGGGCGGCGGCGGCCAATTCGGTATCGGACAGAGCGTCAACGTCCGCGCCGACAAGCGTTCCACCGGAAATCACACCGAGCTCGGAACAGACTTTTTCGGCGACTTTGGCGTTGTCTCCCGTGGCGATCTTCACGGAGATTCCCAGCGTGGCCAGGCGTTCGAGCGATTCTTTCGCGTTCGCTTTGGGGCGATCGAGGAAAACGAGGAATCCTGCGAGGACGAGGGCCTTTTCGTCGGGAGGCGTGATCTTACTCAGCTCCGGGGATGGGCGGGTAGCCACCGCGACGACGCGCGATCCGGCGTCGAACTGTTCATCCAGCATGGCCTGGACATTCGGCGGCGTCGGCCCGCAGAGGGCGAGGACGTCTTCCGGGGCGCCCTTGGTAACCAGACGTGCCGGGCCGCCGGCTTCCCGCACGAGGACGCTGGTGCGGCGGCGCTGGTGGTCGAAGTCGATCAAGTCGAGGCGCTCGAAGCGGTCGGGATCAAAGGCCGCGGCCCGGGCGCTTTCCCACAGTGCGGCGTCGAGCGGGTTCTGCCCGGCCGTGGATTGCTTGGCCTCGGCATAGTCGGTTTCAGTGGCCAGCAGACCCAAGGTGACGAGTTCGACGTCGGACACCTCCGGTGAGGCGGGCAGCGCTCCGGTGAAACTGATGCGTCCCTCAGTGAGGGTGCCGGTTTTGTCGGTGACCAGGATGTCCATGTCACCCAGGTCCTCGATGCAGACCAGTCGTTTGACCAACACTTTCCGCCGGGCCAGCTGGCGGGTGCCGGTAGCGAGGCTGGTGCTCACGACGGCGGGCAGCAGCTGCGGCGTGATGCCGACGGCGATTGCGAGGGAGAACAGCAGCGACTCGACGAGCGGGCGCTGCAACAGCAGGTTCGCGATGAAGATCAGCGTGGTGAGGCCGATAGCCACCTGCAACAGCAGGAACGAGAACCGCTTCAGCCCGAGCTGGAATTCGGTCTGGGGTTGGCGTTCTCCCAGGCCCAGCGCGATACGGCCGAATTCGGCGCGGGCCCCGGTCGCTACCACGACGCCAGTGCAGCCGCCGGACTGGATGACAGTTCCCATGAAGATGCAGGAGGCGAGGTCGCCCAGGGACGAGCCGGGCGCCACAGGAGCCGGATCCTTCCCGGCTGGCAGGGACTCCCCCGTCAGGATGCTCTCGTCGCAGAGGAGGTTCTTGGTGCTGAGCAGGCGGATGTCGGCGGGGATGATCGCGCCCAGGCTCAGGTGCACGACGTCGCCTGGCACCAATGCGGTCACGTTGACGTCCTCCGTGGTTCCGTCGCGCAGCACAGTGGCGCGGTGGGTCACGCGGGAGTGCAGGGCTTCGGACGCGCGTTCGGCGCGGAACTCGTTGGTGAAGCCCAAACCCACGCTGACCAGGAGGATCACGCCGATCACGATCGAATTGGTGGCATCGCCCAGGAACAGGGACAGGCCGGCCGTGATGATCAGCAGGATGAGGATGGGACTGGCGAACTGCCGGCCCAACACCGCCCAGCCGTTGGCCCGGTGGGTCCGCACGGCGTTGGGGCCGAGTTCTGCAAGGCGCGCGGCGGCTTCTTGGTTCGTCAGGCCGGTCGGGCCGGAGCCGAGGTGTTCGAGCACTTGGTCCGGAGGAAGGCATGCGGCCTCGTTGATCGGCAGCTGGACTGAGTGCCGTTCCTTGACGTTGATATCTGACATGCCCTATCCGTTCGAATGCGTCGCCTGAGGGAGTCGCCCTGGGATAAGGGTAAGGCTTGGGAAAGGTGCTTGGAGCCCGCGCGTGCACTAGCCGAGATCCGGCTGCCTAGAGACTGCCACAGCGGCGCAGCCCAGGGCCCTATGGCCCTAACCGCCCCGGCCGAGCATCTGACACCGTGAAGACCGGAACAGTCCAGGCACCAGAGACGCGTGCATTCGGCAGGCCGTCGACCCCGGAAGAGGCAAACCCATGGAAACCGGAACCTCCCTTACGGAAGCTTCGAGCGAGGACTTCGAGTTACTGAACCGGTACTGGTCCGCAGCCAATTACCTCACGGTGGCCCAGATCTACCTCCAGGAAAACCCCCTGTTGCGGGAGCCGCTGCTCCCCCACCACATCAAGCCCCGGCTCCTTGGGCACTGGGGAACCAGCCCCGGTTTGTCGTTGATCTACGCCCACCTAAATCGTCTGATTAAACGAACTTCGGCGGAAATCCTGTTCGTTGCGGGTCCGGGCCATGGCGGCCCCGCCGTCGTCGCGAACCTCTATCTGGAGGGCACCTACTCGGAGATCTATCCCAAAGCGGGGATGGACCTCCAAGGACTCCGGCGTCTTGTCCGGCAGTTTTCGACGCCGGGCGGGATCGCGAGCCATGTCGGTCCGGCCACTCCCGGTTCCATCCACGAGGGAGGCGAGCTTGGCTACTCCTTGATGCACGCCACCGGCGCGGCCATGGACAACCCCGGGCTGATCGTCGCTTGCGTCATCGGCGATGGCGAAGCCGAGACCGGCCCGTTGGAAGCATCATGGAAAGCGCCATCCTTCCTCAATCCGGCCCGGGACGGCGCCGTGCTGCCGATACTCCACCTGAACGGGTACAAGATCTCTGGCCCCACCGTTCTCGGCCGGAGATCCGACGAGGACGTCGAGGCGCTGCTTAGGGCCCATGGCTGGGATCCGGTGACGGTTTCCGGCGACGATCCCCGACTTGTCCACCATGCCCTCGCCGCAGCGATGGACGGGGCGTATGGGAGTATCCGCGAACTGCAATCCACAGCGCGCAGCCAGGGCGTGCACGGCCCGGCCCCGTGGCCTGCCATCATCCTGCGGACGCCCAAAGGGTGGACCGGGCCAGCCGTGGTGGACGGGGTCCCCGTCGAAGGAACCTTTCGCTCGCACCAAGTGCCCTTGGCAAACGTCCGCGAGAATCCTGAACACCTGGCCCAGCTGGAGGCCTGGATGCGCTCGTACCGGCCGGAATCCCTCTTCGACAACACAGGCCGGTTCGTCACCGAAGTGGCCGCGCTCGCTCCGGAGGGCAGCCTCCGCATGGGCGCAGCCCGTGCAGGCCGGGGCGGGACCGGGGCTGCCCTTGAGATCCCCGAGCTGGAACGGTACGCGGTGCCGGCTTCCCCGCGGGGATCGATCATCCTCGAGACCACCAGGCCCCTGGGTGAACTGCTCCGGGACATCTACATCGCCACGGCCGCCGATGCACGGTTCCGGCTCTTCTGCCCTGACGAAACCAACAGCAACCGGCTCGGGGCAGTCTTCGAGGCCACCGACCGCTGTCTCCTGGAACCGGCCAGGGCCTTCGACCATGCCCTGGCCGAAGACCATGTCTCGCCGGGCGGCAGGGTCATGGAAGTCCTCTCCGAACACCTGTGCCAGGGCTGGCTGGAAGGATACCTCCTCACGGGCCGCCATGGACTCTTCGCTAGTTATGAGGCCTTCGCGATGGTCAGCGCGTCGATGACCGTCCAACACGCCAAATGGCTCCAGCATGCGCGGGAACTTGAATGGCATGCCCCCGTGCCGAGCCTGAACATTCTCCTGACCTCCACCTGCTGGCGCAACGACCACAATGGCTTCAGCCACCAGGGGCCCGGACTGATCGACACGGTGCTGTCCCTGTCAGGGACGGTCACCCGCGTTTACCTGCCACCGGACGCTAACACCCTCCTCGTCACCGCCGACCACATCCTGCGCAGCAAGGACTACGTCAATCTGGTGGTCGTGGACAAACAGCCGCACCCGCAGTACCTCACCCTGGAGGAGGCAAGGCGCCATGCCGCGGCTGGTGCGTCCATTTGGTCTTGGGCCGGGAACGAGCAAACCGACGGCGCCCGGGCAGTGCCCGACGTCGTCCTGGCCTGCGCGGGGGACATCCCCACCCAGGAGACGCTGGCCGCAGCCTGGTTGCTGCAAGAGCATCTGCCCGGACTCGTGGTCCGCGTTGTCAACGTCATGGATGCCATGATTTTGCCGCCCCGGGACACCCACCCCCACGGCCTGTCCGGTGAGAAGTTCGAAGAGCTGTTCACGGCAGACGGAGAAGTCATCATGGCCTGGCACGGCTACGCCCGGGCCCTGCACCAACTCCTGCATGGAAGACCCCGCCCGGAGCGGTTCCACGTCCGCGGCTATAACGAACAAGGCACCACCACCACCCCCTTCGACATGGTGGTCCTGAACAAGATGAGCCGCTACCACCTGGTCCTCGAAGCGCTGCGGCGTGTTCACCGGCAAGTCATGGGCGCGGATGAACTTGTCGACTTCTGCCGCAGGCAGCTGGATGCGCACACGCGCTACATCCTGGAGCACTTCGAAGACCTCCCGGAAATCCGGGACTGGGTCTGGACACCGCCCGTTCCCTGACGTCTGTGTGAGAGGGGGTCATTCTCGGCGCCTGAGAGCAGCCCGGCGAGCCGTGAGTTCTGTTTCGTCGATCTCTCCCCGGGCGAACCGCTCATTGAGGATACGCTCGGAATCATCGGGTGGCCCTTGGAAACCCCGTCCGACCGAGTGGTTTCCCCTCAGCAGGAGGACAACCAAGGTGGCAATGCCACCCCAGACCAACAACATCATCAGCCCCATGACAATCCAGCCGCCGGTGCCGAAGTTTCCACCCCATCCCCACATCATGGCCAATCTCCCTTTGAATTCGATTGCGTCCCTGCATCCAGTGTCGCCCGTTACTGATCCCTCCCACAGGGCATTTAGTCACACCGCCGGGTCTTTCGGCCCTACAGCAGGAGAAGGGCGCTCAATAGGCTGCAGGGAGTTGCGGGGCTTCATCCCCGCGATCGTGTCCCGGACGATCGAATATAGGAGCAGGCATGTCACTCCCCAGCATGGACGCAGGCCGCGTTGACGGCGGACTGCACGTCGCGGAAGAACTCAGCCAGGAACAGTGCTGGGAACTCCTGCGTTCAAACACCACCGGCCGCTTTGGCTTTGTTGAGCAAGGCAGGGTGGTAATCCTCCCCGTGAATTACCTGGTCGACGGACAGTCCATTTACTTCCGTACGGCCGGAGATGGATCCATCGCCGAGGCAGTCCCGTCGCTCGGGTCGTCCTTTCAAATAGACGATTCACGTGCCGATCGGGCCGAAGGTTGGTCGGTACTGGTCAGTGGGGCCTCATCCCGTGTTGAGGACAAGGACCTGCTGACCCGGCTATGGGGAAGGGTCATGGCCGAGCCGTGGGCCGGTGGAGCACGGAACCTCTTTATCCGGATCCAGGCACACAGGGTCACCGGACGCCACGTGCATCTGGAGTGAGCCCATCGAAAGTGAGCCCGGAGCCATTCCAGTTTCACACACGCTCACGGGCAAGGAGACCATGGATACCGCGGAAGAAATCATCGTTGGGTACGACGGGTCCGCCGCGGCTGTCCCGGCCGTCCGCTGGGCTGCCCGCCAGGCGGCTCAGCGGAACTGCAGACTCCACTTGGTCCACAGTTCCCTGTGGCCGGCAATCACCCCCGAGCCAGGTCCGATGCCGGGCGTCGAAGGCAGCGGGTTGCGACGCGCGGCGGAGGACATCGCTGCGGAGGACATTCTGACCGATGGCGTGGAACAGGTCCATGACACGGTTCCCGGATTGGCTGTCAAAACGACGCTGGTCTTTGGATGGCCGGCCGAACACCTCAGGAGCCTCTCCTCCGGTGCCGCGCTGCTCGTTACCGGCACCCGGGGCGCAGGGGGATTCAAGGGACTGCTGATCGGCTCCGTCAGCCTGGAACTCGCGGCAACAGCCGATTGCCCGGTTGCCGTCATCCGCTGCGGAGAACACCCCGGCGGGCCGGTAGTCGTCGGCGTCGACGTCGACGATTGGGAACTACCGCTTCGGCACGCCTGCACCCTGGCTGCATTGGCGGGTTCAGCCCTTCGAGTGGTGCACGTCCGGAAGGAACACTGGGTTCCCCGCCATCTCCAAAACGCGGGCACCCCGACTCAAGACCAAGCAGATCTCCTCGTCCAGGCCGTTCTCGACTCCGCGGCGCGGAATGCCCAAGAATCAGTTCCGGGCCTTGATCTCCAGATACGATCTCCGATCGGCTCATCAATCCCGGGCACGATTCTGGCGGAGGCTCAAGATGCCTCCATCATCGTCGTCGGGACGAAAGGACGCGGACTCATACGGGGTACCATCGGTTCGGCCGCCCACGCTGTGCTTCATCACGCCAGCTGCCCGGTCCTGGTTGTGCGCCGGCCCAGCTGAGATCTCCTGCTGAGATCTCCTGTGAACAGCTGCTGTTCAGTACAAGTCGCCAGGGGCCAGCTCGTCACTTTCCGGCCCCCGGTGAATGCGCCTCCCGGTAATGGACGTCGGGATGATCTCAACGAAAACCCGCTTCTTGGTAGAGGTCAATTGTTGGCGCGGAATCCTCTCTGCGGCTTCTATCTCGGCACCGGATTCCAATTGCCGCGCCCTGCCTTTAACCACCACGCTCCAGACCGATTCGCTACCGACCCCGTCCGTCTCGAACGCAACTTTGTCGTTGATCGTGAGCGCGAACAGCTTCTCCCCGGGATTGGTCCGGAGGAGAATTTTTCGGTCGTGGGCAACGAAATTGATCGGATAGATCTCGGGTTCATTGGCGATGCTCAATGCCAACCGCCCGAGCGTCGCACCCAAAAGGATATTCCAGCATTCTTCCTCGTTCAGGACCTCCACGGGGTTCGCGGTATCCGGTGACATGGTCAGTCCTTTCGATTGCGGCATTCCAAGCCATTCCAGCATGCACGCCGCCCGCACCATCCAATAGGGCCCTTGGACCCGTGTCTGTTGGCCAGCAAGCTTGTAGCGTTTCGTTCTAAGGACAGGTTCTCACCCTCAGGAACGCCCTTCGTCGAAAGAGGCCATGATGCTCGGAATTGAACAGTCGGATGCTGGAATGCCGGATCCCGGAATCTATTTCCAGTGGGGTGACTTCCTCATCCAATTCGGCAATCTGATGGTGATTGCGGTTATGGTCGTGCTATTCATTCTCGCCCTGGTGGTTCCGTTTCCAGGCCGAAGGAGTCGAAAATGAGGGTTGACCGCGCGCCCGTTCCGACTGACGACGAGCCACGCTTTTCCACCTGGACAGGAAAGGCCCGGGGCTGGGCCTTGCGCCGGCTGCCACCGGACAAGCTGCTTCCCGAAGGCCAGCCGAGCTACGTATCGTCCTGGATTTACGTCTTCGGCATGGGCGCCGTTGCAGCGTTCGTCTACATCCTCGGTTCCGGTGCCGTACTGGCGTTGAACGGACCCACCTGGTTCCACGTCTCCGGCCTGGGCCGTTTCATCAACAGCACCCATTTGTGGAGCGTTGAACTGTTCTTCATGTTCATGGTGATCCACCTTTGGGGCAAATTCTGGATGGCTGCCTGGCGGGGCGGCAGGGTGCTGACGTGGATCACCGGGATGCTCGCATTCGTCGTCTCGATTGTCACCGCCTTCACCGGATACCTCCTTCAAACAAATTTCGATTCGCAGTGGATTGCGTTCCAGGCAAAAGACGCCCTCAACGCGGTCGGTATAGGTGCGTGGTTCAACGTCGCCGATCTAGGCCAGCTACTCATGTGGCACATCACGCTCCTTCCCTTGGTGGTCGCCGTCGTCGTCGCCCTTCACGTCGTGCTCGTACGGATGCACGGGGTGGTACCCCCGTTGGAGGCTGCAGCATCCGATGCCCAGCTACGATCGACGGCGCCAAACCCGGCCACTGACAGCGAGGACACGAAATGAGCAAGGCTCCAGGGTCAACGTCATGGCGCGCACGAAATGACATCGCCAGCAGGCCATGGACCGGCACGTTGCGCGAATACGACCTGTTCAAGGAACTTGCTGTGGGCCTGGTGGTTGTCGGGCTGCTTGTCCTTGGGCTCTCAGCAGTCTTCAGCTCGCCGGACGACCCCAGCGTGACCCTCAAGTCATGGGCCCAGGCCCAGCCCGCGGATTTCGTGGCAACGGCAACCGCGGAACTTGGCGGTACGAGCCATACCGCCGGGTATGGACCGCCCTACAATTCGACGCCCGATGCCTCGCAAAAACTCGGCCCTGTCGACCTTCAGAGCCTTTCGGGCGTGCGGCTACCGATCGACACCGCGAGCGACTTCGTCATCACTCCCCTCCAGACCCTTCCGACACCCCCGGCGGCGGTCGAGGAATGGACGAAGGCAAGCGACGCGCAACACACTGCGTGGACTGCCGCCTACACGGACGCCCTCAGCAAAGCTCCGGACAACGACCCGGCCAAAGTGGGTCCCGGCGACTTCGGCCCCGTACCGGCCCTCACCGGGGCACTTCTGGCCATGGCGCAGCAAGGCGCACTTGATCCGGTAATGAGCGCAAAGGGCTCCTTCTACAACACCGATTACAAAGCCAGCATCCTGTTCCTCGGTGACGGTACCTACTTCCCTGGCCTCGCCGACGCCCAGCACCTGACGGGCGATCAGTGGGGAATGATGAATGAAACCGGGAACTATCCCGGCCAGTCCTGGCTGTGGCTCTTCTCCGCCCTCTACCAAGTGGAACCGTTCAAATCATCGCCGAACGCCGATGTCCTTGTGGTGTTTTCCATGGTGATCCTGACGCTGCTCCTGACCCTGGTGCCCTTCATCCCCGGACTCAGGTCCTTGCCACGCCGCATACCCGTGCACCGCTTGATCTGGAGGGACTACTACAAGCACCGCTAGTCCCGCGCGCGTTCACTTGAAGTTCGCTGCGTCGAGCGCCGCCTGCAACGAGCTGAGGTAGCCCTCGCTCGTGTAGGTAGCCCCTCCCACTGTGTCCACGTTTGTTGATTGGCTCGATAGCACCTCGGATTTGAGCATCGGCACGGCCTGCTGGTCGATTTCACCGGACAGGGACCCGACGTCGGTGAGCTGCAGCGGCACCACGTCGGCGATCTTGCCGCCGGATATCACGGCCTGGACTTGCACCGTGCCGTACCGGGTCTGGATCTGGCTGCCGTCGAAGGTTCCATCTTTCGCACCGGAAGCGACCGGGCCCGCGGGACCGGCGCTGGTGCTTCCCGCCGTCGGGCTGCCCGGCCCGGAAAGCGTTCCGGTGCCCGACGGCGGATTGGCCGCCTTCGTTGTGGTGCGGCTGGATGCGGAATCAGCTTGGTTTCCGGCATGCCACCCGATCAGGAGGACGGCGGCGGAAGCGAGGCCGGCCAGTACGGCGCTACGGGCCCTCACCAGCTGAACCTTTCGTAGTGGATGCGGAACCGGGGCACGCCCGCGCGTCTTGCGTCCTCAACCACCAGGTCTGTCCAGTCGCTCGGCCCGCACACGAACACGTCGGCGTCCCGCACATGGGGGACGATCGTGGACAGGCTCATGCGGTGGCTGGCCTCGCGGGCCGGAAGCCAGCTGTCGTGGCCCCTTTTCGGCCGACGCCCCAACAGGACGTAGAGCGTTGCAGATTTCTTGACACACAGTTTCTGGAGCTCGCGGTAGAGGTACAGACCCTTCTCGTCCGGCGCCCTGACGATCACCGTCATCTCGCCGGGAGCAAAGTCGCCCTGCTCCAGCAAGGAGATGATGGGCGTAATTCCGATGCCGGCCGCGACCGCAACAGCCCGCCGGGTAGTCCGGGCCCGGTCTGTGAAGAGTCCGTAGGGTCCTTCGATGCTTACCCTGGTGCCGATCGGGAGAGCACTCAATTCGGCGGTTCCGCCTCCCAGCTCACGAACGGTGACTTTGAGACGAAGGACCCCGGGGGCCGCCGAGAGCGAGAAGGGGTGGGCGTGCCACCAGAGCCCGCGTGACCAGAAGCGCCAGATGAAGAATTGGCCGCCGCGGACCCGAAGGTCCGCAAGCGATCGTCCGGTCATCTCGATGGAGTACACGCCCGGCGCCTCGGTGACGATGTTGCTCACCCGAAGGTCGTGCCGCAGAGTCCGCACCACGGGAATGATGAACCGATAGACCAGCAGAGCCGCCGCGACCCCGAGGTAGAGCGTGAGCCAGTAGTAGCGCGCCCAGGTTCCGTCCGCGAACAATTGCCCGGTGCTGAACTGGTGCGGCAGGGCGGCAAGAACGGCGCCATATGCAAGGAAGTGGACAACATGCCATGCCTCGTAGGAAAACTTCCGCCGGACAAGTACCAGTGAGGTGATCACGACGATGGCTAACAGCGCGTACCCCAGGTAGGCGACTTTCATGTCAGGCAGCGAGATGAACATGTCCCATATCTCCGCAAACACGTTCAATCGCGACGTCAGCGCGTAGCCGACCCAGAGCAGCAGCACATGTGAGGAAATGAGGTAGAAGACGGGCTTGCCCAAGCGCTGGTGGACCAACAAGGCCCGGTCGTGGCCAAAGGCCCGGTCAATGACCGGGAGCCGCGCCGCAAGGAGGAGTTGGATCAGCATCAGGTCGGTTCCTACGAGCCCCGCAATGATGCCGACGGCGGTAAAGGCGCCCGGGACGGTCTTGAACTCCACCAATCCGCTGTCCGCCAGGAACAGTGCCAGTACGAGGGCGACCGACAACCAGACGATGGTTTCCAAGAAGTCCGCCAGGCGTGCCCGCCGCAGATAACGCGCCCGTTGTGGCATCCGCCGCTGGGTGGTCGTCCGGTCCGTCGCTCCGGCCCGGGCCGTCATCTGCTACCTCCGCGGGCGCCCCATGGTCTGCTCATGCTCGCAATGCTAGGTTCGGGTTCTTAGAACATTCTTCGAACCCTGGAAACAAAGGCGCTTAACCAGGAACCGGCTGCTGGAGAGTTCCCTTGGTTCCTTCGGATCGGCAGATGCACCACGACTGCCGCTCCGGACGGTTGCGCAGCGATTTCCGCCCGGCCGCCGTGCTGCGCGGCCACTTCAGCCACGAGGGCGAGTCCGAGACCATAGTGGCGCGCCGCGGTGCCGTCCTCCGGAGCGGCGTCGGCTGGCGGCGCGGTTGCGAATCGCTCGAAGGCCCGTGGCCGGACATCGTCGGCAAATCCGGGCCCGTCATCGCGGATCGTGATGACCAGGGTCCTCGCGTCTGCCGTTACCGCCACGTCCACCCTTTCCCGGGCGAAACGGACGGCGTTGTCCAGTAACGCCACGAAAAGCCGGCGCAGCGCCGTTGGAGCGGCAATGATTCCCAGCGGCCCGGTTAGTCCACTTCGTTCAACCGTGACACCGCGACGCGCGGCGGAGACGGAAAACGACTCGACGACGTCGTCCGCCAGTGCCACGACGTCGATCTCCGTGAGCTCGATCCTCCGTGAATCCGCCGAGATGAGCAGGTCTTCGAGCAGACGGGTCAGTGAGCGCGAATCTTCAACCATGGCATCCACGTCCGCCTCGATGCTTGCCGGCGGTTCCTGCAGCGGAGAAGATGCCACACGGCGCCGCAGCATTTGCGCCCGCATACTCAGCAGGGTCAGCGGCGTGCGCAGTTCGTGGCTTGCATCTGCGACGAATCGCCGCTGCCGGTCGAGGGCCTCGGCCATGGGCCGCATGGCTCGCCGGGCCAACCACACCGCCAGAAGGCTCGCCAACACCACCGCTCCGCCGCAAGTCAACAACAGGGCCAGGCCCAGCCGATTCAATTCCTCCAGATTCTCGTGGCGATCGAACACTGCCTGGACTACCCGGTTTCCGGAATCGGCGGTCCGGACGGTGTACGGGCGGCCAGCTATGGAAACGTCCTCCTGGGCGGCGTCTCCGCTGGCGGCGACCGCCTCGATGGCCTTGAGGTCCGGCAGTCCGGAGGGCATCCCGGGGGACACCGTCAACACGCCCTGGTTGGAGATCGCGAGCCAGGTTCCGGCGGGGGCGTCAACGATCGAGTCCACGTGCTCGGTGGCGGTGGTCAGGAGGCGTTGGGCTGCGCTGGCCTGGCTCGTGCTGACAATCAAAAGTACCGATCCGGCAATCGCCACCAAAAGCAGCACCAACAAAGCTCCGGTCTGCAGGGCCAGCCGCCAAGAGGAACGCTGCAGTTCGTCCTCGGCTTGGCCCTTCATGCGAGCGTGCCGATCCTGTAGCCGACGCCATGAACCGTCCGCACGCTCCCCCGTCCCAGCTTCCGCCGGAGGTAATGGACATACGTATCGACCACCCCTGCCTCCTCGGCGTTCGGGAAGACGTATTCCAGGATCTCGCCACGCCCGAAGACCCGGTTCGGCCAGCGTGCCAGCTCCTCCAGCAAGGCGCTTTCCCGTTCGGACAGCACCACGACGGAACCATCAGAGCGGGTCACGCTGCGCGCTTCGAGGTCAAAATGACCACCGCTGATCCGCAGGGTCGTCGCGGTGGCGATATGCCGCCGTCGCAAGGCACGCAGCCGGGCCAGAAGTTCCTCGACGTCGAACGGCTTCGACAGGTAGTCCTCCGCACCGGCGTCGAGCCCCTCGACCCTGTCCGCAGGATTGCCCAATGCGGACAAAATGAGCGCAACCGTCTCGACGCCCTCCCTGCGCAGTTTCGTCAACAGGTTCAACCCGTCCATGACCGGGAGGCCCCGGTCTAGAACCAGGACGTCGAACTCCCCGGTCAGCGCGAGGTGGAGGCCTTTCTGTCCATCCGAAGCGCTGGACACTTCGTAGCCCTCGCCGAGCAGCAACTCCTCCAACATCGCCCGAAGCTCCACGTCATCCTCGACCAAAAGAACGCGCGGCTTCATCTCATTCATAGTCGGAGTATAGGCGGCGGAGCTGGGGCCAACGGCGTCATTGGTGCAGGCTGAGCGCTTGCGTCGGGCACAGCGCCACTGCGTCCCGGGCCGCGTCTTCCAGGTTCCGGGGGATGGCGATTTCGGAGCCGCCACGGCCGAGCGGGTATCCCCAATCGTCTCGGGTGAGCAGTTCCGGAAGCAATTCGATGCACAGGCCCCGGCCGTCGCAACGGGTCCAGTCGATGTGCATTGTGGTGCGGGGCACCTTTCCCCCGGTCATCGCAGCGCCTCGCATCGCCCGCGCAGGTGTGCTTCGACGTCGGAGGCAAAAGCCATCAGGGCACTGGAGGCAAGCCGTGCTGTCCCGTCCGGATGGGCGCAGCTGCCCCGGCCGGTCACGAGAACAGCGAGCCGGCGGATCTCCTGCGGAAGCTTCCCGGTGGTGTCACCGTAAGCCAGGCGCGCGAACAGCCTTGCGATGGCGGGAAGGCCGTTGGTGCAAGGACCACACTGGCGCGCCGACTGGCCGGCCAAGTAGGCCAGAATGTCAGCGGTAGCCGCGAGGCCACAGGACCCGGACCCCAGCGTCATGACGATCCCCGCACCTGTCCTGGCACCCACAGGGGCCAGCCCTTCCTTTGAGAACGGTACGTCGATCTGGTCCGCGGCGAGCCACGTGCCGTGGTACCCGCCCACAAGAGCAGCGCGGACAGAGGGCAGCTCGATGCCGGTACCCAGGAGGACCTCCGTCAGGCGCACGCCGGTCGGGATCTCGTAGACTCTTGGTCCGGCCGCGTTCCCGGACAGGGTGATGAGTCTGGACCCGGGTGCAGAGCCGGTTCCGACGCCGCGGAACCACGCAGAACCGAAGCGGGAGATCAGAGCGAGATGCGCCAGTGTCTCCACGTTGTGGACCAGGGTCGGCCGCCCATTCAGTCCGCTGTCGCTCAGGCGCTTTGTTCGGTCGCGCGGGATAGCCGGGCCCCCGGAAATAGCACTGACAGCCGCAGTCGCTTCTCCGGAGATAAACGTATCCGGTGCTTCGTGCAGGCGTATACGGGCCTCCCGGCGCTCTTCCAAAGCGCGGGCGACGGGAACCAGCTGCTCCGCGCCGGCATACAAATGCAATTCCCTGGCGCCAAGGCTCCGGCCTGCGATCAGGATGCCGTCGATCACCAAATGGGGGGCGTTGTGCAGCAGGGCTGCGTCCTTCTGGCTCAACGGTTCGCCTTCCGCGCCGTTGGCGACGACGACCGGCCGCCGTCCACCTGCGGGGACCGACGCCAGCTTCTGCCAAGCCGCAAACCCTGCCCCTCCGCGGCCATCCAGCCCGGACTGCAACAGTTCGTCGATCAACGGAGCCAGGTCCATTGCCGGAAGCGGACCAAAGACAGCCTCGTGACTTGCCAAATCGGCTGAACCGGCGGCAAACAATCGTGTTGCGCCGGCCGGACCGGCAACATGGTCCCGGCGGCTTATGGTGCTCTGGTCCGACGTCATCGGGTGTCCTGGCTGCGCACGTTCCGGTATTCGACAAAGTCTTCGTGCAACCTCCACGCGATGGCCCCTCCCACTGCCAGCAGGCACAGCACCGCAAGGACGAGGAACCAGGGTTCGCGGCCGTTCGTGCCGTTTCCGATGGCATGAAGCACCGAAACGGGCCACATCGCATAGACCAGCCAGTGCACGGCCTTGAACGCCCTGGGACCGATCTTGTTGCGAAGCAAAGCGGTGATCGTCACGACGATCAGGAGATCGAAGGCGATCGTCCCAAGTCCGAGCCAGAACGGCTGATATGCGCCCAGGAAGGGAACGAAGAAATCCACCAGCCTCAGTTGGGCGAATGGATCAAAGAGCAAGGACACAACATGGACCACAACAAACAAGAGCGAAAAGAGTGAGACATTGCGGTGCACCAACGTGACCGCAAACCGCGGGATCCCCACGACAGCCCGCCCGGAGCGGACGCCAATTCCCAGCAGGACGGAAAGTGTCAGGAGCACGAGGGCCACCACGCCGGAGCCTCGGCCCACAGCCCAAAGAGCCTGATCGAAGACGGCGTTCATGATTGACCCGCCATCTCGTCCGGAGGCCAGCCACCGCAGGTGGATACCCTGCCTGCACTGTCAACCAAGCGGGCAGGCACGCCTAAGTCCCGCAACCACGACGGCGCGCGGCGGCCCCGCACCACGCATGCGGTGGAGATTGTATTGGCTTCCGCGCAGCTTTTCGCCGCCACCGTCACCGTCCTCCAGAAGGCTTCCGCCGGCAATCCCGTGTGCGGGTCGATGATGTGGTGGACTTGTCGGCCGGAATGGCTCCATCGGCGCTTTTGCGTACTTGATGTGGCCACCGCGTAGCCGGAGCGCAGCCGGACGCACCCCGAAGGATCGTCCGGCAAATCCTGGACCAGCACCACCCACCCCTCCGGGGGCGCCTCCCCTGCGGTGGCCAGATCGCCGCCCAGGCTCACCATCGAACCGCAGCCAAGCGTTGACGAAATCCGGTGCGCGGCCCAGTCGGCCGCCAAGGCTTTGCCGATCGCACCAAAGTCAAGCATGAGGCCCTTGGGCACTTCAAGCCTGTTTCCGGCAAGTCCTATGCGGGTCCAGGCCGGGGCAACTGTTGTCACGGCAAGTGATCCCTGCGGCTCCGCCGCCCGGTTCCTGGGCACGTCGAGAAGGGCGAAGTCGCGGTCATACCCGAGTCCAAGCAGCGCGCTCCCGATTGTCGGGTCCACATCCCCGTCGGTCATTTCCGCAGCAGCCAATGCGCTGCGGACGATCGCCGCGAGTACGTCGCTGATTTCCTGCCCCTCGGATAGCCGGCTGCCGAGGATCATGAGTTCCGAATCGTCGCGGAAACGGCTGCACGCCATCTCAACGCCGTGGCAGACGTCCCGACATAGATCGACGGCCCGGTCAAGCATCGATGGCTCGGTGACGATGACACATGCCTCGGTGCCCCATAGCTCCCAGCGCCGCGCCGCCGTTACCATCAGGATCCTGACGATCGGCCCTGCGGGGCGGTTGATCCGGGCCCGAGGGGCTGCACCGGCGAGGTGGATGAGTAGTGGTGGCGCGGGCCATAGTTTGGAGTGGTGGACTGCCCCGTATTGCCGGAAGACGTGTCGCCGGAAGAGGTATTGCCCGAAGAGGTATTGCCTGCCGCGGCCGGAGCCGAGACGGCCGCACCGACGACCACGGCGCCGGCCACGCTCGCGGCACCCACCCACGATGTCACTTGACGGGCGATCCTGTGGCCACTTTCCCTGGAGTTCATGGCAGCCTCCTTGGCTGGTGCTTGACCGATGTCGCTGTGTTAATTCTAGGAGCGCCAGAGTTGGCCTCGGCTAAGCGTTTCCTGTGTAGAAGCTGTGTGGAAATACTGAACCCCATGCACGAACCGCGCCGGAAAACAAGGGCCTTTGGATCATTCAAGATTTTGTGAAAACTGCGTACGTTTGTGGTCATGGACACCGTCATCCAGACTGTCGACTTGCACAAGAACTTCGGGCGCGTCAAAGCGCTCGACGGCCTCGACCTCGAGGTCCACAAAGGCGAGATCCACGGCTTCCTCGGGCCGAACGGCGCGGGAAAAACCACCACGCTACGCATCCTCCTCGGTCTGGCCCGGCAGTCGTCGGGCAGCGCGAGCGTCCTGGGCATGAATCCGTGGGCGGACGCCGTCGAACTCCACCGCCGCGTCGCGAGCATCCCGGGAGACGTGAGCCTCTGGCCCAACCTCTCCGGCGGAGAGGCCATCGACCTCCTCTCCCGCCTCCGCGACGGCGCTGTGGACCACGCCGCCTACAAGGAGCGCAAACATCACCTCTGCGAACTCTTCGACTTCGACCCGGGCAAGAAGGGCCGCGCGTATTCGAAGGGAAACCGCCAGAAGGTCGCGCTCATCTCCGCCCTCGTCATAGACGCTGAGTTGTATCTCCTCGACGAGCCGACGAGCGGCCTTGACCCGCTCATGGAGGCCGCCTTCACTCGAGAAATCCGTCGGATCGTGCGCGAGAACGGCGCGACAGTCCTGCTCTCAAGCCACATCCTCTCCGAAGTCGAGCAGCTCGCCGACCGCGTCAGCATCATCCGCGCCGGCCGGATCGTCGACGGCGGCACGCTCGATGCGCTGCGCCACCTCACCCGCACGGAGGTTTCCTTCGCGCAGGACAGCGTGGACACCCATGCCCTCGCCGCACTGTCGCAGGTCCACGACCTCACCGTGGTTGAGGGGCGCGTCAAGTTCGGCGCCGATTCCGACCGCGTCCACGAGGTGCTGCCCCTTCTCGGTACGCTCGGGGTCAAAGGCCTGCTCGTCGCGCCTCCGTCGCTCGAAGAGCTGTTCCTGCGCCACTATGGCGACACCGTCGCCCAGACCGTCCCGCAGATTGCGGACGACGGCGGCACCCATCACCGACGCCATCGAGCCGCCGCGGCGGGAGCCTGAGATGGGCGCGCTGTGGATCCTGTACCGGCAGCGCTTGCGCCGGGACCGCTGGCAGATCATCGTCTGGATCCTCTCGATCGGCGGGCTCGCACTGCTCGCCGTCGCGGCCATAGCGAAGTCCTTCGGCGACGACGCTACGCGCGCGCAGGTGCTGCAGCTCGCGACCGCGGCGCCCGCGATCCTCGTGCTGCGCGGCCTCCCGCGCGGCCCGGCGCTCGATTCGTTCACGTTCTTCGAGATTTTCGCGTTCCTGGCCCTCCTTGCGGGACTCATGAATACGTTCATGGCCGTCCGCCACACCAGGGCCGAAGAGGAGTCGGGCCGGGCCGAGATCGTCTCCGCCACCGCCGCAGGGCGGTGGGCCCCCCTCGGGGCGACCGTCCTTCACGCCATGGTGGCCAATGTGGTCGTCGCCATGGCCACTGCTCTCGGCTTCATCGCCGGCGGGCTTGACCCCGCGGGTTCACTTGTGGCCGGTCTCGCCACGGGCGCCGTGGGCTTCGCCTTCCTCGGCGTGGGCCTGTTGGCCTCGGAGTTCTTCAGTACATCGCGGGGAGCCAACGGCATTTCTTCGGCGCTCGTGATGGTTGCATACCTGCTGCGCGGCTTCGGCGACGCGACCGGACAGGTCAGTCCCGACGGAATGACCATGACGGCGGCGTGGCCCAGTTGGGTCTCCCCCATCGGCTGGGGCCAGCAGACCTTCGCCTACACGGGCAACCGATGGTGGCCGCTGCTCCTGCCACTCGCGCTTGGGGCGGCTTGCACCGCCGTCGTCGTAGCCCTCATGGCCCGCCGTGACGTCGGTGCGAGCGTACTCGCCGGACGATCCGGACGCGCCAACGCCCGGCCCTGGCTGCGCGGGAGCTTCTCCCTCGCTCTGCGCCTCCAGGAGGGCGCGATCATCGGCTGGTGCATCGGCGGCCTTGCCACGGGCCTCCTCACAGGCTCGCTCGGGGCCGCGATCCAGTCCTCGATCACCTCCAACCCCCAAATCACGGCCGTGCTTCGCGGCATGATCGAGGCACAGGGCACATCCATGACCCAGCTCCTCGTCGCTGCCCTGTTCGAGGTAGCCGGGATCCTTGCCGCGGCGTGCGGCCTCCAGGCCGTCCTGCGCCTGCGCCAGGAAGAGGCGGCCGGAACTGCCGAGCCCGTCGTGGCCGGATCCGTGGGCCGGATGCGCTGGCTGGGCAGCTTCCTCGGACTCGGCACGGTCTCGGTGGTGCTGGTGATGGCGTTCACCGCCGTCGGAGCATGGGCCTCCCTCGTTGCGTCCGGAGATACCTCAGGCTCCGCAGGCGAGGTCTGGCAAACTGCCGTCGACCAGCTCCCGGCAGCACTCATCTACCTCGCCCTGCCCGCCGCAGTCTTCGTCGTCTGGCCCCGGGCCACCATCCCTGCCGGCTGGGCGCTCCTGGGCATCGGCGTTGTCCTCGGCGTCTACGGTGGCATGCTCGGCCTCGACCAGAGGATCCGGGACCTTTCACCCTTCACCCGCACCCCCGTCACCACAAGCACCGGAACCGACTGGAGTGGCGGTTTCTGGATGCTCGGCATCGCCGTCGTGGTCACGGCGCTCGCGCTTGCGGCTGTGCGCCGCCGGGAGGTGGGCACGGCATGACAGACTCCGGCATCGCCCGGATGCCCGACGCCGCCGAGACGTCCGCCGCGGTGCTTACGGCCGCCGGATTCCCCAAGATGCCGGCCCGTTCCCTTATGGCCCTTGTAGTCTCCGACGACGGTTCGCTGACCGCGGCCGAGCTCTCCGAGATACTGGGCGCGAGCGCCGCCGCGGTATCCGGCGCCGTGCGGTACTTGCAAACTGTCGGTTTCGTCCACCGGGTCTCGCAGCCTGGCAGCAGGCGCGACCGCTATGCCCTCCCCGCCAATGCGTGGTACGTCGCCTCCCTGCGGCAGAACCCCGTGTACCAGCGCCTGGCTGAGCTCGCCGACTCCACAGCGTCAAGCCTCCCGGAAGGATCGCCGGCGAGGACGAGGGTGAGCGAGATGGGCGCCTTCTACCGGTTCCTCATGACCAGGCTGCCTGCGCTCCTCGATGAGTGGGAGCACATGCGGGTCAAGGTCCAGGCCGCTCCGACTCCGCCTGGGCTTCAAGCCTGAGGCGGATACGGCTGCGGAGGGTTCGGCGGATATGCCTGCACCCATCGGTCGAAGCGCTGACCCCTGGGATTGGCCGGCAGGAGCACAAACACGAGCAACGCAATCCATCCGAGCACCGGAACCAGAGCGAGCAACAAGAAGAGCGCACTAAGATTCGCGTCGTGGAGGCGCCGTGCGCCCAAGGCAAGTGAAGGCACAACCGTCGCCAGGAACCACAGGCCGCCAAGGGCCGTCGAGGTGCCGGTGTTGCCGTTTCCTGTAGCACCGGCCGCATTGATGACCCCTGAGACAATGGCAGAGGCGAGGAACCACCACCAATACTCACTGCGGCTAGCGCGGCCGTGGAAGATTGCGTACTTTTTCCAGAATCGTTTAACGGCCTCGACCGGCGGGGCTCCGTAGTAAGGCAATTCAAGCGGGACTTCACCCGGGGGAAGACTCTGGGGCTGATAGCCGGACATCATTCAAGCCCTTCCATGCAGACTATTCGACACCGGAATGCTAGGCCGTGTCCCGCCTGTCCGAACAGGGCACAAAGCCCCGCCTGGGACAGGTGACACCGCCTAGGATCCGCGGGCGCAGTCGGTCCCTGGCCCCGGCGGCGTCACGAGCGTCGCTAACGGGACTTCCGGCCCTGCCGGGCTGGGCCAAACGAGCAGAGGATGGTGCGTAAAGCACCCGGAACGCGGGAGCCACATTTCATGGAGGCGGACAAAGTCATGAAAAAACCAATCGTTGTCGGCGTCGTTGACACCCAGGCGAGCCGGGCCGCGCTGGCTTGGGCAATGAACCGGGCGGCACGACGGAAACTCCCGGTGCTGCTCGTTCACGCCGTCGACACTCGATGGCTCGACGAATCAGCCCATTCCAGCGAGGTGACCAAGGCCGCAGCAAACGAACTGCTGAGCAAAACCGCAGCATATGCCGGCGAATTGGAGCCATCGGTCCAGGTAAAAACCGTGCTGTTCCCCGGCAGCCCCG
>NZ_JARVRG010000057.1:0-40546 GCF_030209795.1 Arthrobacter sp. efr-133-R2A-63
GGAGCCGCTCATCCATGCCTCTTGACAACCAGACCCACATATCAGCTCGCAGTTGTTGTCGTTATGAGCCCTCAAAACGACAACAACTGCGACTCAGTTGGGCTGGGAACCGGCTACGGGCACCCGCACGATTGCCGGATCCGCAACTGCGTGGGGAAGACCCTGTGCTGCGGTGGTTCGTTGCGGTTCTCGCCCACCAGCGCAGACACGGCGGCCTCCGCCATGTCCCATACCGGCTGCTCCACAGTGGTCAGGGCCGGCCAGCTGTACTCGGCCTCCACCGAACCGTCGAAGGACGCCACGGCAATATCGTCGGGAACGGACAGCCCGGCCTCGCGGATTGCCCGCAGAACCCCGATTGCCTGCATATCGGAGCTGGCGAAGATCGCCGTAGGACGTTTGTCCGCGGCCAGGAGGCGTTGTCCAGCAGCGTAGCCCCCGGGCCGGTCGAACCCGCCACGTGCCAGCGGCCCGACAGGGAGCCCGGCAGCTTCGAGCGCCCGCCGCCAACCCTGCTCGCGCCCGTCGGCCTCGTCGTCCGCCGTGATCCCCATGGCGAGTCCGATGTTGGCGTGGCCGTGGCCGATCAAATGTTCCACCGCCAGGCGGGCTCCGGCTTCAAGGTCCACGCCTACGCTGTTGAATCCAGGAGCGATCGAGGCGTGGTTCAGCAGGACCGAGGGGATTTCCGCGTCAACAAGCTCCACGAAGTCGGGTTCAAACATGACGCTGGCCAGGACCACTCCATCAACCTGCCGGGCGGCGAGGTTGCGGATGTGGCGGCGTTCTGAGTCCAGCTGGTTGTCGGAATTCGTCAGCAACAAGGCATATCCGCGCCCGGCGGCAGCTACTTCCACCGCATGTCCCAACAGCGCCCAGAACGGGTTGCTGGAATCGGGGATCACGAGGCCCAAGGTTTGGCTGGACCCCATTTTGAGCGCGCGTGCGGCGGCATTCGGCCGGTATCCCAGGATCCGGATGGCCTCCTGGACTTTCGCTTCCGTCGCGGGCGCCACCTTCTTGGGGCCGCCGTTCACCACATAGCTCACGACGGCGGTGCTCACCCCGGCGTACCGGGCCACGTCCTTGCGCGTCACCGGTCCGCGCGGGGTGTGCACTGCCGAAGTAGTCATTGGATCATGCTAGCTACAAAGCCTCCGGAGCATCTCCGAAATCGCGGATGGGGAGCCGTTCGCCGCCGCGGAGCGCCGATTCGTGCGCCACGACGCCGGGGAGCGTGTAGCGGGCCGCCACCCACGCGTTGACAGGCGGAAGGCTTCGCTTGTTCACGGCCGTGACGAAGTCGTCCACCAGGAACTGATGACTGCCTTCGTGCCCGTTCGGAGCTCCCTCGAATTCAACGGGCAGCCTGGCGGCGTCGTGCACCGGAGCGAGGCCGGAGATGAAAGCGCCGCGAAGTTCGGGGGCGACGTCCGCCAACGAGGGGTCATCGGGCGACATGCTCGGCTTGGTCTCCACCTGGTCCGAGATGTCGAGTACCCCCTCCTTGTCCTGCCACAACGTCGTGGTGGCCAGCTGCTCCAAGCTTGCCTCGGTGCCGAAGAAGCGGAAGCGCGATTCGCGGATATGCGAGGGGTAGCCCACGCGGCGCATCTCGTTGGTGCGCATCGCGCCGCCGTCGTTCATTTCGAAAAGCGCCGTGGCGTTGGAGAAGTCATTGTCGAACATGCTGACGCCCTTGTCGAAGACGCCGTCGCCGCGATCGTCCTTGACGCCGATGCAGCTGACGCTCACGGCGTGGCCCGGCATGGCGCCCAGTACGCCGCCGATCGCGTGGGTGGGGTACAGCATGGGCGGGTAGCTGGCGGTTGCTTTCCAGTTTTCGCCGCCGCTGTACTGGTAGGCCTCGTAGAAGCCCAGGTCCATGTCGTGGACGTAATCGCCTTCGGTGTAGAAGATGCGGCCGAACTTGCCGGCGGCGTGCTGCTTGCGGGCATAGACGGTGGCGGGGTTGTAGAAGCTGGTCTCTCCCATGGCGTAGACAAGCTTGGTCTCACGCACGGCTTCGATGATTCCGGCGATCTGCTCCTCGGAGATTGCCATCGGAACAGCCGAATAGACGTGTTTTCCGGCGCGCAGCGCCTTGATCACCAACGGCCCGTGCGTCCAGCGCTGCGTGAAGATGGCGACGGCGTCGACGTCGGAGGCCAGCAATTCGTCGAAACTTGCCATGGTGCCGTCCAGCCCCAGCTGTTCCACAGCTTTCGACGCCCGTTCGGGGAGTTCGTCCACGGCGTAGACCGCGGAAACCCCGGGGTGGAGCTTGAAGAGGTGGGCAAATTGGCCGCCGAACTGGCCAAGGCCTACTACTCCCATAGAAAACGTCATTGTTAGCCCTTCGATTCATGTAGGTGGCTTCAGAATGCCCCCGCCGCGCCGGGAGGGGCTCGACGAGTGACTCAGGCCAGTGAATCACTGGGATCTACTCGAGTCAACAAAACGCAATAAATCCAAAATATTCGAACAAAACTTCACACACTTGCTTGACCACTTCAGATCTACTCGTGTAGATTCAGGGCAGATGTTAGCCATGTCACACTCACGAAGGGTCGAAGATGACCACCCTCACCAAACATCCTGATCCGGAGCTTTCGGCTTCCGGAAAACCCGGGAACTCGCGGAAATCACGGAAACCGCATAAAAGGGGAAAGCCCGCTGCAGGCTTCCGCGGCATCGGGGACCTCAAGATCGCACTCCTGTTCATCGCCCCGGCGATGGTCGGCTTCCTGCTCTTCTACCTGGTGCCGACCATCCGTGGCATCTACCTGAGCTTCACCGAGTACAGCATCCTCGGCGACCCCGAATGGATCGGCGTCAAGAACTACCAACAGATCGCGAAGGACCCTCTTTTCTGGAATGCACTCGGGGTCACGTCGGAATACGTCGTCATCAATATCGTGCTCCAGACGCTCCTGGCCCTCGGCCTCGCAATCCTCATGCACCGGGTCGCCAAGTCAACCCTCATCCGCGGGGCGCTCCTGCTTCCGTACCTCATGGCGAACGTCATCGCCGCGCTTCTGTGGTTCTGGATGCTCGACTACCAGATCGGCATCGTGAACCAGTTCATCGAGTGGTTCGGACTGCCCCGCGTTGCCTTCTTCGGCAGTGAGGAATGGGCCATCCCCACGCAGGCGCTCATCAATACCTGGCGCCATATGGGTTACACCGCGCTGCTGATCTTCGCCGGACTGCAAGCCATCCCCAACACGGTGTACGAAGCCGCCAGCATCGACGGGTCCAAGGCGTTCAGCACCTTCCGGCGGATCACCCTCCCGCTGCTGCGGCCCGTTCTGGTCCTGGTGCTCGTGGTGACCGTCATCGGTTCCTTCCAGGTCTTTGACACCGTTGCCGTCACCACCCAGGGCGGCCCCGTCAACGCAACCCGCGTGCTGCAGTACTACATCTACCAGCGCGCCTTCAACGAGCAAGACTTCGGATATGGCTCGGCCCTCGCCGTGATCCTCTTCCTCATCCTGGCAATCGTGGCCTTCATCCAGATGAAGTTCCTCCGCGGCAACCAGTCGGACCTGGACTAAGGACACAACATGACCACCCTTTCCTCCCCCAAGGCAGCCGCCCGCCGTCGTCCGTTCAACTGGCGCCGCACAAGCGCCTGGGTGCTGCTTGCCATCGCCATTGCCGTGAGCGTGCTGCCCTTTTACTGGGTTCTCCGCACGGCCTTCTCCACCAACGGCTCGCTTGCGTCCAACTCGGCAAGCCTCCTCCCCGCCGATTTCAGCCTTGGTGCCTTCAAGCGCGTCTTCGGCCTCCAGACCGCTTCCGAAGCCATCGCCGAGGGCGGCTCCGGGGCCTCCATCAACTTTTGGCAATATCTGTTGAACTCACTGCTGTTCTCAAGCATCACCACCGCGGGCGCCGTATTCTTCAGCTCAATGGCCGCCTATGCCTTCGCACGGTTGCGTTGGAAGGGCCGCGACGGCGTCTTCACCCTTTTCCTCGGCACCATGCTGGTCCCGCCGATCTTCACGGCGCTGCCGAACTTCCTCCTCGTGAAAAACCTCGGCCTCCTCAACTCAATGCTCGGATTGGTCCTGCCTTATCTGTTCATGACCCCCTTCGCGATTTTCTTCATGCGGCAGTTCTTCCTCAACATGTCCCGGGAGGTGGAGGAAGCCGCGATGCTCGACGGCGCGAAGCACTGGCGGATCTTCTTCCAAATCGTCATGCCCAACGCCGCCGCACCCATCGCGACACTCGCCCTGCTCACGTTCATGGGCCAGTGGAACGAATATTTCTGGCCCCTCCTGGTCGGGACCTCCGAGGAATCGCGAGTGCTCACGGTGGGACTGGGCGTCTTCAAATCACAGTCCCCGCAAGGCGCACCGGACTGGTCCGGCCTCATGGCCGCGACCCTCGTCTCCGCCCTTCCAGTGCTCATCCTGTTCTCGATCTTCGGCAAGAAGATCGTCAACTCGATCGGCTTCAGCGGCACCAAGTAATCCTTCCCGCCATCACCTCTCCACCAGGGGCCGGCCCATGCCGTGCGCCCGCCCTTCCCCACCCGAAAGGACCCATCATGAAAAAGAAAGTACTCGGCGCCGTCGCCGCTGCCGCTGTGGCCACCCTCGCCCTCTCCGCTTGCGGGAGCGGAGGAGCCAGCAGCGCCGACTCCGCCAAGGGAGAGATCAGCTACTGGCTCTGGGACTCCAACCAGCTTCCCGCCTACCAGCAGTGCGCAGACGACTTCCACAAGACCAACCCGGACATCACCGTCAAGATCACCCAGACGGGCTGGGATGACTACTGGGGCAAGATCACCAACGGTATGGCATCCGGCACCGCCCCCGACGTTTTCACCGACCACCTTTCCAAGTACCCGGACTTCATCAAGACCAAACAGCTCGTCGCGCTCGATGACGCAGTGTCCAACGACAAGGTGGACCTCACCCAGTACAACGCAGGCCTTGCGGACCTCTGGGTGGGCCAAGATGGCAAGCGTTACGGCCTTCCGAAGGACTGGGACACCGTTGGCCTCTTCTACAACAAGAAGATGGCCGCCGACGCCGGTCTCTCGCCTGAGCAGATGGCCTCCCTGACCTGGAACCCGCAGGACGGCGGAAGCTATGAGAAGGCCATCGCCCACCTCACCGTCGACAAGAACGGCAAGCGCGGCGACGAACCGGGCTTCGACAAGAACAACGTCGCGGTGTATGGACTTGGCCTGCCGGGCTCCGATGCCGAAAACGCCGGACAGACTCAGTGGAGCTTCCTCTCAGCCACCACGGGCTGGAGCGCCACGGACAAGACCCCTTGGGGCTCGCACTTCAACTACGACGACAAGCGCGTCCAGGACACCATCGCTTGGTGGGCTTCCCTTGCCCAGAAGGGCTACATGCCCAAGCTCGAAACCACGGTCGGCGCCAACGCACCCGACGCCTTCGGCGCCGGCAAGGCCGCCATCAACGCCAACGGCGACTGGATGATCGGCCAATACAAGGGCTACAAGGGCATCGACCTCGGCATCGCCCCCACCCCCACGGGAGTTGACGGCAAGAGCGCCTCCATGTTCAACGGCCTGGCCGACTCCATCTGGGCCGGGACCAAGAAGAAGGACGCCTCCATCAAGTGGGTCGAGTACCTCGGCTCCTCTGCCTGCCAGGACGTCGTAGCCGGCAAGGCCGTTGTCTTCCCCGCGATCAAGTCCTCAACCGACAAGGCCGCGGCAGCCTTCAAGGCAAAGGGTATCGACGTCACCGCCTTCACGCAGCACGTGAAGGACAAGTCCACCTTCCTGCTTCCCATCACGGACAACGCCGCCAAGGTAGCGGGCATCATGAAGCCCGCCATGGACGCCGTCATCGCAGGCAAGGCACCGGCAAGCTCCCTTTCAGCTGCGAACGACCAAGTCAACGCCCTCTTCTCGAAATAGTCCCCGGGCGGGAGCCCATCAGCGGCCGGGCTCCCGCTATCCTGATCTGCAACGCCGCAGCCCCGCAAGCAGTCCGGGCGCCGCCGCTTTTACTCCTTTGACGGCGGCGTCCGGGCTCTCCATCCCCTCCATCGCGACACACGACTCCCTGAAAGCGAACAGCCCATGGACCCGCTCCACCTCCGTTCCGCCGGCACAAGCCTGGTGCTCAGTTTCGATAACGGAGAGGCTGAAGTCATCCACTGGGGTGCCGATCTCGGCAGCACGCTCCCCGACCTCGCCATCCTGGGCGGACCCATCCCCCACTCCGCCATCGACGTGACTGTCCCGGCCGCGCTCCTCCCCCAAGCTTCCTCAGCATGGCAAGGCCGCCCGGGCCTGCGCGGCCAGCGAATCGCCGACGGCGTCCCCGGACTGGACTTTTCGCTCCGGCTTCGCGTGGTGGACGTACAGATTGACAGCAGCTCCGCCGTCGCCACTGCCGCGGCCGCCGCTGCAGTGATTGTCCAGCAGGATCCCGACGCCGGAATCACCGTGACGTCCAGCCTCACCCTTCACCCGGGAGGCCTTCTCGAACTGCGCCACACAGCCGTCAACGACGGCACGTCCCCTTTCCAGCTCGACGAACTGGCCACCGTCCTCCCGGTGGGGCCGGACGCCGTCGAACTCCTGGACCTCACCGGCCGCTGGTGCCGCGAGCGGCACCCGCAGCGCCGGCCCGTCCAACAAGGGACGTGGGTGCGCACGGGACGCCACGGCCGCACTGGGCACGATTCCTCGCTGCTTTTCGCGGCGGGTACTGCCGGATTCGGGAACCGCCACGGGAAGGTCTGGGCCACGCACTTGGCATGGAGCGGCAACCACGAACAATTCGCCGACACTGTGGCCGATGGCCGCACCATGATCGGCGGTTCCGAGCTCCTGGGCCCGGCCGAAATAGTGCTCCAGCCCGGCGAAAGCTACACCACGCCTGCACTATTTGCCGCCTACTCGGACCGCGGACTGGACGGCATCAGCGAAGCTTTCTACGGCTGGTTCCGGTCCCGCCCGCATCATGTCGTTCCCGCGGCTTCCACGGGGCTCCCCGCCGGCAAGCCCCGCCCCGTGGTCCTCAACACCTGGGAGGCCGTGTACTTCGACCACCGGCTGGACACCCTGCTGGAGCTCGCGGAGTCCGCGGCGGAACTGGGCGTTGAGCGCTTCGTGCTCGACGACGGCTGGTTCCGCGGCCGCCGCGACGACCATGCGGGCCTGGGCGACTGGTACGTTGACCGAACCCTTTGGCCAGATGGGCTGACGCCGCTCATCGAGGCCGTGAATTCGCACGGCATGGAGTTCGGACTCTGGGTGGAACCGGAAATGATCAACCTGGATTCCGATGTTGCACGATCGCACCCCGACTGGATCGTGGGCCCCGCAGCCCTCTCCCACAAGGACGGCGGCCGCCTTCCCCTGGAATGGCGGCACCAGCACATTATCGACCTCGTCAACCCCGCAGCCTGGCGATACGTCTTCGACCGGATCGACGCGCTCCTTCGGGAAAACAACATCAAGTACCTCAAATGGGACCAGAACCGGGACCTCAGCGAGCACGGCCATGCAGGGCGGGCCTCCGTACATGGGCAAACCCTGGCCGCCTACCGGCTCTTCGACGAGCTCCGCAAAGCCCACCCCGGCGTCGAAATCGAAAGCTGCTCTTCCGGCGGTGCCCGGGTGGACCTCGGCATCCTTGAGCGGACCGACCGGATCTGGGGATCGGACTGCAACGACGCCCTCGAGAGGCAGACCATCCAGCGCTGGACCGGCGTCGTGGTTCCGCCGGAACTGGTGGGCGGGCACATCGGACCCACCACCTCGCACACCACGGCCCGGACGCACGATCTCTCCTTCCGCGCCATCACTGCGATGTTCGGGCATTTCGGCATGGAATGGGATGTCCGGCAGGTCCAGGGAGCCCAACGCGAGGAACTCAAGCGCTTCATCCGCCTGTACAAGGAGCACCGCGGGCTCGTCCACAGCGGGCGGATGGTGCGTGCGGACGTCCCGGACGACTCGCTGATGGTGCACGGTGTGGTCTCCGACGACGGCGGCTCCGCGCTGTTCGCCGTCGTCAGCACCCGGACGTCGTTTGCCGAACAACCCGGGCGCGTGGCCATTCCGGGCCTCGATCCCGAGCGTTCCTACATGGTTCAGGCCATTTTCCCGGCCCCCGGCGACGCCGACTATGCCCGCACGTTCACCCAGGTGCGGCCGCCGGCATGGCTGCCGTCCGGGGCTGAGGCAAGTGGCCGCTTCCTTGCTGAGGTGGGGCTTCCCATGCCGGTCCTGAATCCGGAACACGCGCTGCTGCTCCGGATCACGGCTGTGTAGTTGCTGTTTGGTGTTTCTTACGCTGCATATGGGAGGGACGCAGCCGGGCGGCGTAAACCCGGCGGCGTAAGCCGGGCGGCGCAAGCCCGGCGGCGCAAGCCCGGCGGCGTAAGCCCGGCGGCGCAAGCCCGGCGGCGCAAGCCCGGCGGCGCAAGCCCGGCGGCGTAAGAAACGCCAAGCAGCCTCGGCGCACCTATAGATTGGGAGTTATGACTGAAGCTCCCACCGCCACCGCAGCCGGTCGCGGCACCATCCTCGTCCTGAACGGCCCCAACCTGAACCTGCTGGGCACGCGCGAGCCGGAAAAGTACGGCACCTCCACGTTGGCCGACGTCGAACAGCTCGCCATGGCAGCCGCGGAGGCCAACGGCTTCACCGTGGACTGCGTCCAGTCAAACCACGAGGGCGACCTCCTGGACGCCATCCACGGCGCACGCGGAACCGCCGTCGGGATCGTCATCAACGCGGGAGCATACACGCACACTTCCGTGGCACTGCGGGACGCGCTTGCGGCAGTGCAGCTTCCCGCCGTCGAGGTCCACATCACCAACGTGCACCAGCGCGAGGAATTCCGGCACCACTCCTACCTGTCCCCGGTGTGCTCGGCGGTGATCGTCGGCGCAGGAGTTCAGGGCTACAAGCTGGCCATCGACTACCTCGCCACCGCGGTCTAGTCCCTCGAACGGAGCGGGGTTGCTTGGGGGGCACCCTGTATCCCCACGTCCCCTCCGGACATACCCACTCTTCACGCCCAAGGCTGGACATGTCCGCCTCATCCCGGGGGACATGCTCATTCTTCGCGGCCAGCACTGGACATAAACGCAATATGTCCAATGCTCAAATCAAACGCAGAGCATGTCCCTTGGTGGGCAGGGCTACTTCTTGGTGCACTGCCCCGAAGACACTGCCGCGCTCAGGGATGATGCTTGCTGGGCCACCGGCGAGAGCTCGTCCATGGTGAGGGCGTAGCCCACTGCCACATCCGAAGTGGTCTTGGCGAAGACCACGCCGGCAACCTGCCCCTGGGTCGTCAGCAGCGGACCGCCCGAGTTGCCCGGCTGCACGTCTCCCGCAATCTTGTAGACCTGTTCCGGGGACGGGTTGTTGCCATAGATGTCCGGGACCAGCAGGGTCGAGATTCCCTCCACCGCAGCCGGTTTGGACTGGAACGGACCACCGTGGGGGTAGCCGGCGAAGGCCGCGGGCGAACCGGCCGGAAGGTCGGCGCTCAACTGGAGAGGCGTCGTCGGGAGCCCGTCGACGGCGACTACGGCCAGGTCGCGCTGGCTGTCGAAGTAGACCACACGGCCTGGCAACGCACCGCCGTCGGGGATTTCCACCACGGGCTGCGACACACCAGCCACGACATGCGCGTTGGTCACCACACGGCCAGGGGAGACGACGAAGCCGGAGCCCGTCTGGTTTTGACCGCATTGGTAGGCCGTACCGGCAATCTTCAGCACGGAATGGGCCGCATTGTTGAGTGCGGGAGTGTCCGTGCTGGTGTTCGGAATCGGGACGGGCGCCACGGGGCCGATGCCCTCGATGAGCTGCGGAATCCCGTTGCCCATGACCGTGGAACGCAGTTGCGCGACGCTTGCCTTGACGGGCGTTGGCGTCATGGTGTCGATGAAGCGGATCACCTTGGAACCTGCCAGCTGCTGCGAAACGAAGGGCACACCCAGGGAACCGATGCTGAACGCCAACAGGGACATGACCAGTGCCGCGACAACCAGGCTGACAAAACCACCCAGCAGACGGTCGAGTGCGTGCAAGGGCTGGATGCGCACGGCCTTGCGGACCTTTTGACCGATCCAGGTGCCAAGCCCGTGCCCCAGGACAATGAGCACCACAGCCGAGCCGATAATGGCGGTCAGCCTCCAACCGCTGTCCTTTACCCAGTCGCCGACGAGCGGAACCGCGATAAAGGCAGCCATTGCGCCCACGGCGAAGCCTGCGATTCCACCGAGCGTCACGAAGAAGCCGTTGCGCAGTCCGTAGATCAGGTAGGAAAGAAGCGTCAAAATCAACGCCAGGTCCAAGATGGTCAAGCCGAACACCAATGCTCCTCACAGCCGAGTAAGCCCCAATTGTAGTTGCACAGACTGACAGCTTCCCTTCGGAAGCAGGCGGTCGTCCAGGTGGCGAAGCCCCCGCCCAGCGGAGCAGTCCCAGAGGGTTGGGGCCCGATTTTGGGCCTGTTCCGCGTGATTTCGGGCGTTTCGGCTGCCAAGTACGTCACAGACGCGACAAAATTCTGAAACAATGGCTGAAGCGCCCCAGCCGAACTTTTACTCAGGAGATTTCATGGATATCGAGGTATTGCGCCGCGCACCCCTCTTCGCCACCCTTGACGACGACGCTTTCCGTCTACTGACGGACGAACTCACAGAGGTGGACCTTTCACGCGGAGCGTCTGTCTTCCGCGAGGGAGATCAGGGTGACCAGCTGTACTTCATCGTGTCCGGCAAGGTTAAGCTCGGCCGCACCTCTCCGGATGGCCGCGAATCCCTGCTGGCCATCCTGGGCCCGGGCGAGCTCTTCGGCGAAATGGCCCTGTTCGACCCGAGCCCGCGCACCGCAACGGCTACGGCCGTTTCCGAGACGCGACTGGCCGGCCTGAAGAACGAAAGCCTCAACGCCCTGCTGCGCACTCGTCCCGAGGTTTCCGCGCAGTTGCTGCAGGCACTCGCCCGACGCCTGCGCCGCACCAACGACTCCCTGTCCGACCTCGTGTTCTCGGACGTCCCGGGCCGCGTCGCCAAGGCCCTGCTGGATCTCGCCGACCGCTTCGGCCGGCCCGCGACCGACGGCGTCCTGGTGGCCCACGAACTCACCCAGGAAGAACTGGCCCAGTTGGTCGGAGCTTCCCGCGAGACGGTCAACAAGGCCCTCGCCGAGTTCGTCCAGCGCGGTTGGCTCCGCCTGGAAGCCCGCGCGGTAGTCATACTGGACATGCAGCGCCTCCGCCAGCGCTCCCGGTAATTTCTAGCGACACAGAAAATGCCTGGCGACTCCGGAATTCCGGAGTCGCCAGGCATTTTTCGTATCGCCAGCGTCGCAGGTCGTCGTCGTCAGCGCTCCCGCTGCGGCTCCCCTGAAACCGTGCGGGCGGCTTCGACTTCGAGCATGAGTGCGCCATCCTCTTCAATGAGCCGCGGCTGGTACATATGCGGCTTGCGTTTGTAGCTGAGGTACGCGATGCAGCCTTGGGCGGCAGCCATCTTTTCGAGAATGATCTCCGAGCCGGGCACCAGCAATTGGCCCAATGACAAACCGACCGTGTTTTCCTGGCCGACTTCGTCCCCAAGCTCAGTGGTCTCGCGATCGGCCATGAGTTTGGAAACGCATACCCAGCGCCCCCAGACACCTTTGCTCGCCAGCAGCGAAGGCTGTTGGTTCACAGGAAGAGTCGCTGCGAAGTATCGCGTGTTGAAGCGCCGATGCGCAAAGTCCGGGCTGAGCCAGTTGACGAGCGGCTTGAGCAAGTCCGTCCGGAGCGACAAGCCACGCTTGGCCAGGACATCCGTGAACGACTTGTCCTGGGCAGCTACGGCCTCGCGCGCCTTCATCCACTCGGGAGTCGAGGTTGCCTCGACCGTGGAGGACAAGTCGGGACCGGCCAGCAACACGCCGGTTTCCTCGAACAGCTCGCGGATGGCGCCCACCACGTGGCGGCGGGCAAGTCCGACGTCGGCGGTTCCCAGCGCGTCAGCCCAATGCTGGGGCGAGGGGCCGAGCCAGCCGAGGGCGTCGTCGTCGCTGGGTTCCAGCGATCCGCCGGGAAACGCGACAACACCCAACGGCGAGGAACCGGGACGGTAACCCATCCACGTTTCCAGGCCGGTAGGCGAATCGCGGAGCAGGACAACAGATGATGCGAAGCGCGCGGCGCGGGGGGCCCGTTCGCCGAGTTCAAGCCAGTTCCGTGCTGCCCCTTCTAATTCAGGAGGTAACGCAAACAGGCGTCGGGCAAGTTGTGGCAATTGAGTGAACCGGTTCCTTAGCTGAATTCAGCGATCAACTCGACCTCGACGGGAGAGTCGAGCGGAAGGACTGCAACGCCGACGGCGGAACGCGCGTGCTGCCCTTTGTCGCCGAAGACGCGCCCGAGGAGCTCGGATGCACCATTGATAACACCGGGCTGGCCGGTGAAGGAGGCATCGGAGGCCACGAAGCCGACGACCTTCACGATGCGCGTGATGCGGTCGAGGTCTCCGATGACGCTCTTGACGGCAGCCAAGGCATTGACCGCGCAAACGGCTGCATACATCTGCGCGTCTTCCGGAGACACCGTGGGCTCTTCCGAAAGGCCTTCCTCGCCGCTGGAGACTTTGCCCGTAGCTTCGAGTTTGCCGTTAATGAAGGGCAGTTGTCCGGAAGTGTAGACGTGGTTGCCGGAGACGATGGCCGGAACGTAGGCGGCCACTGGAGCGGCTACAGCCGGCAGGGTCAGTCCCAGTTCGGCAAGGCGCTGCTCGACGGCGGATGCCGGAGCTGTGGAATCCGCGCCAACTGTGGCTTCTGCGGGGGTTGTCATTGTTACTGCTTCTCCCTCTTCAAGTATGCAACAAGTCCGTTTCCATCGGGTCCGGGGACAACCTGGACGAGCTCCCAGCCGTCCTCTCCCCACTGGTCCAGGATCTGCTTTGTAGCGTGAATGATGAGCGGAATCGTCGCGTACTCCCATTTGGTCATGAAAGAAAGACTAGCCCTTGCCGGTAAAGTGGTGAACATGGTGACTCGTAGGAACCCTCTATTCGACACTGCCACCACTCTTGGAAAGATCCTCGGATTCCTCGGTGTGAGCGCTATTTGTGGTGTCCTGGTGGCGGGCTTGCTCGTCCCCGCGGCCGCCGTCTCAGGCAGTGCGGCGAGTGGGTCCATCCAGTTCTTCGATACACTGCCGGCGGAACTTACCGTGAACCCGCCCAGCCAGGCGACCACCATCCTGGCCGCGGATGGCAGCCAGATCGCCTCGGTCTACTCTGAGAACCGCACACGGGTCTCGCTCGACCAGATGAGCCCCTTCATCAAGGACGCGATCGTGTCGGTCGAGGACAGCCGCTTCTATGAGCACGGCGGCATCGACGCCACCGGCATCATGCGCGCCATTGTCAGCACAGCGCGCGGCCAGAAGCAGGGCGCTTCCACCATCACCCAGCAGTACGTGAACAACGTCATTAACGAATCCCTCGTGTCCCAGGGCCAGTCGGCCGATGTCAAGCTCAATGGCGTCAACAAAGGCGTCGGCGACAAGCTCCGGGAAATGAAGCTGGCCATTGCCCTGGAGAAGAAGTTCTCCAAGCAGCAGATCCTTGAGGGCTACCTCAACATCGTCTTCTTCAACAAGGATGCCTACGGCATCGAGGCCGCCTCAAGGCTCTTCTTCAGCACCAGCGCCAAGGACCTCACGTTGCCGCAGGCCGCCTTGCTGGCCGGCGTCGTCAACAGCCCGTCCTACTACGACCCGGTCACCAACCCGGACCACGCGAAACAGCGTCGCGACTTGGTGCTGGGCCTCATGCTTGACCAGGGAAAGATCAAGAAAGCTGACTACGACGCCGCGATCGCGACGCCGGTAACCACCAAGGTCACGCAGCCTCGCCAAGGCTGCGCGTACGCGGCTATGGCACCGTATTTCTGCGACTACGTGTTGCACTTGCTCTACAACAACCCGGCCTACGGCGCGACTCCGGACGAACGCGAAAACCGCGTCGCACGCGGCGGCCTCACCATCCAGACCACTCTCGATCCCAAGGCCCAGAACGTCGCCCAAGCCGCGGTTGATGCATCCGCTGGTGCCAACCCGGACAAGTGGGGCGCTTCCTTGGTTTCGGTTCAACCGGGCAGCGGCAAGATCGTTTCCATGGCCCAAAACACGGTGTGGCTACCGGCTGATGGGAAGTTCCAGGCCGAGCAGAACTTCAACGTGGACAAGCTCGATGCCAACGGCAACGACCTCAACGGCTTGGGTGGTTTCCAGCCCGGTTCCACCATGAAGCCCTTTACCTTCGCCGAATGGTTGAACGAGGGCAAGTCCATGAACACCGTGCTGGACGGCACCGTCCGGCGGTACCCGCAGAACTTCCCGTGGAAGAACACCTGCCCCGCTCCAACAGTCGGTTGGTACGACAGCACCAACGGAACCTATGATCTTCAGAACGACGAAGGCGGCTACTACAAACCTATGACCGTGGAGGATGGGTTGGCCAACTCCATCAACACGATCACATTTGCTACGGCGGCAAGGGTTGACCTGTGCGGCATCCAGAAGATCGTCGATGCTGTTGGCATCCACGGTGGCCTCCCCAACGCAAGTACTGGCGACCCGAATCCCAAGGTTCCCATGACCACGCTGGGTAACCTGATCGGTTCCACCCAGACCGCGCCCTTGACGATGGCCAGCGCCTTCGCCACGTTTGCCAACAACGGCCAGTACTGCGAGCCGATCGCCATCACTTCGGTAACCGACCAGACGGGCGCCAAGCTGCCGGCCCAGTCCACGAGCTGCAAGAGCGCAGTCACCCCTGAGGTGGCCCACGGGGTGGCCCTTGCGATGCAAGAGGTACTTAACAAGGGTTCCGGTTCGCTGATCCAGCCCCGAATCTCCACCAAGACTACGTTCCCCGTCGCGGCCAAGACCGGCACGAATGACACCAACAGCTCCACCTGGGTGGTCGGTTACACCTCTGGCCTTGCGACCGCGACATGGTTCGGCGATCCGCTTGGCAACCAGCAACGGCCAGGTCAGAATGTCACCATCAACGGAAAGTTCTACAAGGGCGTTGACGGTTACATGCTCGCCGGGCCGCAGTTCTCCAATTACATGTCCCAGATTGCACCCGCCTATGGCACCAATCCGTTCCCGGCTCCGCCGTCGAACTTGACGGATCCACCCGGGTACCGGACGTCGACCCCGAGCAACACCACTCCGAACAACACCATTCCGGGGAACACGACTCCGACCACCCAGCCGAGCAGCAACGGAAACGGCAATGGAAAAAAGAATGGCTAACGGCTCCAAGCCCGTCATTGCATCGCTGGCAAGCCGCGTCCGAAGCATCGGACGCGGCTTTGCCGTCGCCGCAGGGGCGGGTGCAACCGCCGGCGTAGCGGGCTTTGCCTATGGCCTCTGGGAGAAGAACCAGTTCGTCCTCCGGGAGGAAACCCTTCCCATCCTGCCGGCAGGCTCGGCTCCCCTCCGGGTGTTGCACATAAGCGACATCCATTTCGTACCGAGCCAACGCAAGAAGGCCGAATGGCTGCGTTCGCTCGCTGCGCTTGAACCTGACCTCGTGGTGAACACGGGTGACAATCTCAGCCACCCGCACGCCGTCGTGCCGCTGCTGGATGCGTTGCGGCCACTGTTGAAGTTCCCCGGTGTCTTTGTCCCAGGCTCCAACGACTACTACGCCCCCCGGTTCAAGAACCCGACCGCGTACTTCCTCGGACCCTCGCGCGTCAAGAACAACCCGGTGGAGCTTGACTGGCCGCGGCTTCGTTCGGGATTCGGGATGTCCGGCTGGATCGACCTCACCAACAGGCACCAGTCCCTGCCCATCAACGGGATCCGCTTCGATTTCTCCGGAGTCGACGACCCCCATCTGAACCGGGAGCGCTACGCCGGCTGGCCACGCGGCACTGCCGGACAGGACTCCCGCCCGCACCTGCGCGTTGCCGTGATCCACGCGCCCTACCAACGGGTCCTGGACCACTTCACGAACGACTCAGCAGACCTCATCCTCGCCGGACACACCCACGGCGGCCAGATCTGCATCCCCGGTTACGGCGCCTTGGTTGCCAATTGCGATCTCCCCACCTGGCGCGCCAAGGGCCTGCACGACTGGGAAAACAACGGACGCACGACGCCGGTCAACGTCTCAGGCGGCATCGGCACCTCACGCTTCGCCCCGGTCCGCATAGCGTGCAAGCCTGAGGCGGTACTGCTGACACTCACGGCCCGCCGCTAGCCATCGCCCACCACCGAGCATGCGCAACGCTTCGCGCCAAGGACGGACATGTCCGCCCGGCACCAATGAGCATGCGCAACGCTTCGCGCCAAGGGTGGACATAACAGCATTATGTCCACCCTTGGCTTTCAAAGCTGGGCATGTCCGGGGGCGGGCAAGCACTCGAAAGCCGGGCATGTCCGGCGCGGAGCCGTTCCCAATGCCTCCTATCACGGAACGCAATGGTGCTGTGAATCCCGTTACGCGATGACATAGGGTAGTTGCTACAGGAAACTACCTCCGTGCGTCACGCCGGGAAGGCGCGGAACGCCGGGACAAAGCTGTTGAGAAGCGGGCATGGCCAAACAGACTTCATTCTTCACCTCGATCAAACGTCTCTACCCACACGTCAAACCGATCCTCCCCAGGCTTTTCATGGGGTTGGTCAGCGCGTTGCTGGCCAGCATCATGGCGCTTGCCATCCCGCAGGTGCTGCGGGTACTGATCAACGGTTCCCTCCACCCCGGCGGCCCCACCAACGCCGTCTGGATCGCCGCGGCCGTGGTTCTGGCACTCGGCATCGCAGAAGCCGGGCTTGTGGCGCTGCGGCGGCAGTTCGTCATCAATCCCGCAACCACCGTGGAATCGAGGATGCGGGTGTCCCTCTACGGGCATCTGCAGGATCTCACCGTTTCCTTCCACGACCGGTGGGGTTCCGGGCAGCTCCTGTCCCGCGCCATGACGGACTTGAACTTCCTCCGGCGTTGGATGGCGTTCGGCGCGATCATGCTGGTGGTGACCACCTTGACGGTGGTGATCGGCGTCGGGGTGATGTTCGCGATGAGCTGGCAGCTGGCTTTGATCTTCCTCGCCGCCGCCGTGCCCATCATGATCTATTCCTTCCGCTTCCGCCGCCGCTTCAGCCAGGTCACCCGGCTGAGCCAGGACCAGGCCGGCGACCTCGCCACCACGGTTGAGGAGTCCGTTCACGGCATCCGCGTACTCAAGGCGTTCGGCCGCAGCCGCGAAGCGCTGGAGAACTTCAACGAGCAGGCCGAGGAGCTGAGGCAGACCGAGATCGCCAAGGCCAAGCACCAAGCCACCTTCACGCTGGTGGTGACGCTGCTGCCCGAGCTGGCGCTCGGCGTCGGGCTCGTGGCGGGCGTCCTGCTCGTCTCCACGGGCCAACTCAGCATCGGTTCCCTCGTAGCGTTCTTCGGCACCGCGGCGGTTGTGGCGGCACCGGTTGAATTCTCGGGGACCCTCCTGGCCATGGCCTTGACCGCAAAGACCGCTCTCGACCGCCACTTCGAGGTCATGGACACGCCCAATACGATCACCAGCCCGGCGAACCCCAGGACACCCAAGGAACTGCGCGGGGCATTGAGCTTCAAGGGCGCCGCGTTCGGTTTCGACGACGGCTCACGGCTCCTGCACGACATCACCCTGGACATCAGGCCCGGCGAAACCATGGCCCTCGTGGGCATTACCGGCAGCGGAAAGAGCGCCCTGCTCCAGCTGGTCCCCCGGCTCTATGACGTGAACGAAGGGGCAGTGACCATCGACGGCGTGGATGTCCGCGACTTCAGCGTCGAGCAGCTGAGGACCGTCGTTGCGGTCGCCTTCGAGGACACCACCCTGTTTTCCAGCTCAGTGCGGGACAACGTGCTGCTCGGTGCCCCCGACACGTCCGAGGAAGCCCTTGAAGAAGCGCTCGACGTCGCACAGGCGCATTTCGCGTATTCGCTGCCCGACGGCGTCGGGACCCTCATCGGAGAGGAAGGCCTGAGCCTTTCCGGCGGCCAGCGGCAGCGGATCGCGCTTGCCCGGGCCATCGCAGCCAAGCCCAAGATCCTCGTGCTGGATGATCCGCTCTCGGCCCTGGATGTGAACACCGAGGAACTCGTGACGGCCAGGCTCCGCGAAGTTCTCCGGGACACCACCACGCTGATCGTCGCGCACAGGCCGTCGACCGTTGCCCTGGCCGACCGCGTGGCGCTGCTCGAAAACGGAAGCATCACCGCCGTCGGGACCCATACGGAACTGTTGGCCAACAACGCACACTACCGCTATGTGATCGCGAGCCTCGACGCTGGTCCGAAGGACCTCGACCTCGAACTCGACGAGCTGGAACACGAGTTGGATTCGGAACAGCACATGGACCAAGCCGGGGAGGGACGCCGATGAGCACGTTCGGAACCGCCAATGAAGACAACGCCCACCTGAGCCGCAGCGACAGCAAGGCAGTACGACGGCGGTCGGTCGTCTTGCTGGGGTCCCTCATCCGCCCGGTGCGGTTGCGGTTCTGGCTCACGCTCGGCATGGTGGTGCTTTCGCAGGCCACGCGGGTGGCCGGGCCTGCAATCATCGCTTTCGGCATTGACCACGCACTGCCCGCGCTGCTCGCCGGGAACAACATGCCGGTGGTCCAAGCCGGTGTCCTGTATCTGACGGCGGCTGTCGCCACGGCGGTGTTGACGGCCCTGTACGTGACTTCCACGGCGAAGCTGAGCCAATCCATGCTGCTTGATCTTCGGCTGCGGGTCTTCCGGCACACCCAACGGCTCAGCCTGGAGTTCCACGAGAAGTACACCTCGGGCCGGATCATCGCACGCCAGACCTCGGACCTTGAAGCGCTGCGTGAACTCCTCGATTCGGGCGTCAGCTCCCTGGCTTCCGGGATCCTGTTCATGCTCTTCACGGCATTTACGGTATTTGCGCTCGACTGGCGCAGCGGGCTGCTCATGATCGCCACGGGCGTACCCGCATACTTCCTGGCCCGTTGGTACCAGAAGCACTCGCAGATCGCCTTCCGCGAATCGCGGGTGGTATCGGCGAGGCTGATTGTGCACTTTGTGGAGACCATGACCGGCATCCGGGCCATCAAGGCATTCCGCAAGGAACCCGAGAACGCCCAACGCTACGCCGAACTCTCCGAGGACTACCGAAAAGTCACGGTCCGCTCCATCAACCTCAATGGCATCTTCCAACCGGGCCTGGTCCTGATCGGCAACGTGTGCGTGGCAGTGGTCCTGTTGTTCGGCGGCTTCCGGGTACTCTCTGGAGACTTGGCAGTGGGCGTGCTCCTGGCACTGATCCTTTCAACGAAGCGCTTCTTCCAGCCCGTGGACCAGATGGCCATGTTCTACAACTCCTTCCAGAGCGCCCAGGCTGCGCTGGAGAAGGTCTCGGGCCTGCTCGAAGAAGTCCCCACCGTCCGGCCGCCCAAGAACCCCGTGCCCTTGCCCCATGCCCGCGGCGACATCGACTTCCGCGGCGTGGAGTTTGGCTACGGCAACGGCAAGGTGGTTGTTCCCAAACTTGACCTTCACATTCCCGCCGGACAGACCATAGCGCTCGTCGGACAGACCGGCGCCGGCAAATCGACCTTCGCCAAGCTCATCGCCCGCTTCTACGACGTCACCGAAGGATCCTTGACCCTCGACGGCGTCGACCTCAGGGAGCTCTCGACGGCGGACCTGCGCCGCGCCGTCGTGATGGTCACCCAGGAGGCCTTCCTCTTTAGCGGCTCGGTCGCGGACAACATCGCCTTGGGACGGCCTGGAGCCACCCGTGCGGAGATTGAAGAAGCTGCGAGGGCAGTGGGCGCACACGACTTCATCTCGGCGCTGCCGGACGGATACGACACCGACGTCAACAAGCGCGGTGGCCGGGTCTCAGCCGGGCAACGGCAATTGATCGGCTTCGCCCGGGCGTTCATCGCGGCACCGGCAGTACTCATCCTCGACGAGGCGACATCATCGCTTGATATCCCGTCCGAACGGCTGGTGCAGGCCGGCCTGAGCAGCTTGTTGTCCGGCACGGACTCCGAGCGGACCGCCATCATCATCGCCCACCGGCTGTCCACTGTCGAGACCGCGGACCGGGTGCTGGTGGTGCACGAGGGACTCATCGTGGAGGACGGCACGCCGGCCGAGCTCATCGGCGGCGGCGGACGTTTCGCCCGCTTGCACGGCGCCTGGAAGGACTCGCTGGTCTGAGGCTGCCGTTCCCTCAGGGGCGCCTCTCGATTTCGCATCCGGGGAGGGATCGGCTATTCTTGAACAGTTGCTTTCGCAGCGGATCGGGATGTAGCGCAGCTTGGTAGCGCGCTTCGTTCGGGACGAAGAGGTCGCAGGTTCAAATCCTGTCATCCCGACCAAATGGTAGAAGGCCTTCCACTCGGAAGGCCTTCTACTTTATTTAACGAGCCTTTCCGTCCTCCCGAAAATCTCAAAAAACATTCCCCTGACCGGTTTTCCTCAGCTGCCCAGGGTTTAGAGACAAGTGTTGTTAACAACCCCGACACAATGACTCGGGGGATATATCACGGCCCGGGCGGCTCGTCGCGCAAAAGAAATCCCCGGTGTGTCGATTTCCGACAACCGGGGACTTCTTCACTTCATTTGAATTATCCAGCGGCTACCAGGACCTCCGGGAGCCGCCGTCGGGCCTCACCTACACGGGATCGGGCCAGTTACCGATAGCCTGCGAGACCCGCATGGGATCAGGCCAGTTACCGATAGCTTGGGAGACCACGCCCATCGGGTCCGGCCAGTTACCGATAGCCTGCGAGACCCTCATCGGGTCAGGCCAGTTACCAATGCTGAGCACCGTGCTGACGGTGTCTGCCACAGGGGCTGCGGAAACCACGGCTGGCGCCGCGGCGGAGAATGCAAGAGCGCCGGCCAAGGCCACTGCTGCAGCAATCTTCTTCAACATAATTTTTCCTCAATGCGAGTCGGATTCGTTACGGAAATTACGCGGTCCCTGTTGACATTCATTGTAAAATGTTTTCCACAGCGACTGTCAAGCTTTAGGCGTAAAGACAGCGCAAAGACAAGCCTCTAGGAGGAACCTGTGGGGAACGGATTCGGAGAAAAGCTCCGTGCCGAACGGCTCGAACGTGGGCTGACCCAGGCTGAATTGGGCAGGGACCTTTACTCACCCAGCTACATTTCACTTCTCGAAACCGGCCGGCGGGAGCCCACGGCCGAAGTCATTGAAGAACTCGCCCGCCGCCTGGAACTGGCACCAAAAGCCCTGGAAGCCTGGAGCCAGCCCGTATCCGTCAGTGACGCCGAATACGTGCTCGCGGGGCTGTACGCCCGGCAAGCCTGGGACCTCAGGGACTACCCGCTTGCCGCAAGCCATGCCTCAACCGCCGCCCAAATCGCTCTCGAGGCAAAGAACACCAGCGCCTGGTGGAACATGACCTACATGCAGGCGGAATGCCTCATGAAGCAAGGGCAGTTGAAGGAATGCCAGCAGATCATCCAGCATCTCCTGGAACATCCCATGGCTACGGAATCCGCCGGCCTGGGCGTCCGTGCCCGGCAGATGCTTGCCGCTGTCTGCCACGGACAAGGGCAGCTGGCCACCGCCGTCGAGCACGCCAAGGAAGCCGTGAGGTTGTCCGAGCAGCTGCCCAAAGGCTCAACGTTGATCATCGGTGCGCACCGGGCGCTGATCGGAGCATTGGCCGAGAGCGGCAGGTTGGACGAGGCCTGGACGTATTGCCAGGCAATGAACAACCAGATGGACGACCATTCGATGTCGCAGCTCGCAGGAGAAGTGGCCTGGGTGGTGGGAAACGTGGCCTTCATGCGGCACGACTACGTGGAAGGCATCAAGCATCACGAGCGTGCCGCGAAGCTGCTCTCCCCCGCCAATGATATTGAGCTGTGGGCGCGCTTCAACAAGGCATCGGCGGCAGTCCGGCTCTCCTCGGGAATCGTGGAGCCGGAGACGCTCTCGGCCATCGAACGTGCCGAACTCGCCCTGTCGATTGTTGGCGGAAACAAGACCGACCAGCTGGAAGTCGCCTTCATCCGCGCCCGCTGGCTCTACCTGACGGGCGACATCCCTGCCGCCATCACCAAGTTGCGTGAAATCCACGCGGACCGCGACGTCCTCGCCCGGCACACCGCAGGCGAAGTCGCTTTCCTCCTCGGCAAGGCCCTCAAGGCCGCCGGTGAAAACACCGACGCACTGGTCCATCTCGAAGAAGCCCAACGCGACTTCACTGCTGCCGGAGCGGCAGACCGCGTCCAGCAGGCCATGGACTCCGTGCTGGAGATCCGACTCGCGGAACGTCGGGCGGCGTCGGGCCATGGCGGCAGCGCGCAGTCTTCCCGCGCAAGCTAGCGAACCCAACTACCTCGCAGTTGTTGTCGTTTAGACGCGTCTAAACGACAACAACTGCGAGTCAGACGAAAGTCCGCCCGGTCAGCTTCTCGTAGGCCTCGACATAGCGGGCACGCGTCTTCTCGACGACGTCGGCCGGCAGCGCGGGCGGCGGGGCGTCACTTGAGCGGTCCCAGCCCGATTCAGCGGAAGTCAGCCAGTCACGCACAAACTGCTTGTCGAACGACGGCTGCGCCTTGCCTGGCTCGTACGTGGACGCGTCCCAGAAACGTGAGGAATCCGGCGTGAGGACCTCATCGCCCAGGGTGATGACGCCCGTGGTGACGTCGATGCCGAACTCAACCTTCGTGTCGGCCAGGATGATGCCTCGGCCCCGGGCGATCTCTTCCGCTCGGGTGTAGATCTTCAAAGTGAGTTCGCTCAGGCGCGCGGCGATATCGTCGCCCACCATCGCGACGACGTCGTCGTAGGTGATGTTCTCGTCGTGCTCGCCGACTTCAGCCTTGGCAGAAGGCGTGAAGATGGCGTGATCAAGGCGCGAGCCGTCAACCAGGCCTTCCGGGAGGGGGATGTCGCAGACCGTGCCCGATTGGCGGTACTCGGCCAGGCCTGAGCCAGTGAGGTACCCGCGCGCGATGCATTCCACGGGGAACATCTCCAACCGTTTGCAGATCATCGCGCGGCCCTCGACTTCCGTGGGCACTCCCTCGGCGGCCGTGGATGCCAGGACGTGGTGCTCCACGCCAAGCTGTTCGAACCACCACAGGCTCAGCTGGGTGAGTACCCGGCCCTTGTCCGGGATCTCGCTGCTCAAGACGTGGTCGTAGGCGCTGATTCGGTCGCTCGCCACCACCAGCACGCGGTCCTGGCCAGACGCGGCCCCCTCGAGATCATCGGCCGGAACGTAGAGGTCGCGGACTTTGCCCGAGTAGAAGTGCTTCCACCCCGGGAGGTCAAGGGTCTCGGTCTGCAGGCCGTTGGCGTTGCTTTCGGGCATGGTTCAGGCCTTCACATTCGGGATGGAGCCGGTGGCCGGGGAGACCACATGGATCTCGCCGCGGGCTGCCTTGCCGGCGATATCGGTACGGAACTGTCCGCCGTCGAGCTGGACCAGCTCCACGCCGTCGTACGCCCGCTCGCGGGCCTCCACGAGGTCCGTTCCCAACGCCACAACGGCCAGCACGCGGCCCCCGGCGGAGACAATCCGGCCTTCTTCGTCCAGCTTGGTGCCGGCGTGGATGACGTGGACGCCTTCCAGCGCGTCTACCTTGTTCAGGCCGCGGATGCGGTCCCCGGTGCGGGGTGCGTCCGGGTAGTTTTCAGCGGCGACGACGACGGCGACGGCCGACTCCTTCGACCAGCGCAGCTCTTCGGCCTGGTCCAGTTCGCCCTTCGCGGCTGCCAGCATGAGGGCACCGAGAGGGGTCTTGAGCCGGGCCAGGACGGCCTGCGTTTCGGGATCGCCGAAGCGGACGTTGAATTCGATGACGCGCGTGCCGCGGGAAGTCAGGGCAAGGCCGCAGTAGAGGACGCCGACGAACGGAGTTCCGCGGCTGGCCATCTCGTCCACGGTGGGCTGGGCGACGCGGTCGATGACTTCCTGGACCAGGCCAACAGGTGCCCAGTCGAGAGGGGTGTAAGCGCCCATGCCACCGGTGTTGGGGCCTTCGTCATTGTCGAAGATCCGCTTGAAGTCCTGCGCCGGGGACAGCGGCACCGTGGTGCGGCCGTCGCACAGCACGAACAGGGAAACCTCGGGTCCGTCGAGGAACTCCTCGATCACCACGGTTCCACCGGCGTCGAAACATGCCTGGGCGTGGGCGAGTGCTTCCTCGCGGTCATTGGTGACCACGACGCCCTTTCCTGCGGCCAATCCGTCATCCTTGACGACATGCGGAGCGCCGAAAGTGTCCAGCGCGTCAGCAGCCTCTGCGGCGTTTGTTGCCACGCGGGCCATGGCGGTGGGCACGCCGGCTTCGGCCATGACTTCCTTGGCGAACGCTTTGGAGGCTTCGAGCTGCGCAGCGGCCTTGCTGGGGCCAAAGACCGGAATGCCGGTTTCGCGGACAGCATCGGATACGCCTGCCGCGAGCGGAGCCTCCGGTCCGACAACAACCAGGTCAACCGCGAGCTTTGCAGCAAGCGCAGCGACGGCGCCGGGGTTGTTCCCGTCGATCGCGTACGTGGGGACCAGCTTGGCGATGCCCGCGTTTCCTGGAGCCGCGTGGACCTCGGAAACGTTGGGATCCTTGAGCAAGGAGCGGACAATTGCGTGTTCGCGGCCGCCGGGGCCAATGACGAGTACCTTCACAGTCTTCAAGGGTACTTTGTGCGGGGGCAGGACTCCTAAGCTGTCTCCACCACCGGACATGCCCCTTCTTCTGCTGCCTCCACCAGCGGACACCACCGGACATGCCCACCCTTCGCTACGAGCAACGGGCATAACACTGATATGTCCACTCCTGAGCACCAACGCGGAACATGTCCACTCCTGGGCCCTGAGCACCAAGACGGAGCATGTCCAACCCATCCCGGGGGCTCCCGGCTACGAACAACCTGCATGAAGAAGCTCAGGAACTGGCTCAGGGGACCCACCGTATTGGCTGCACTGGCCGGGGTGGCCGCCGCCGCCGTCGTACTTTCCGTTGCGGAACTGATCGGCGCCTTCTTCACGGCCCGGGCTACTCCCGTGATTGCGCTGGGTTCTACGTTCATCGACTTCACGCCGCCGTGGATGAAGGACTTCGCCGTCACTACTTTCGGGACCAATGACAAAGCCGCCCTGTTCGTCGGCATGGGCCTGACCATCTTCGTGCTCGCATGCGTGCTGGGCGTCGTTGCCTTTCGCAATTGGGCCCTGGGCGTGTTGGGCGTGCTGGGCATGGGCGCAGTGATTGTGGGTGCCGTGGTGACCCGGGCCAGCGTGAAGCCCGTGGATTCCATACCGAGCCTGATCGGGACAGTGGCCGGACTCATCGTGCTCCGCTTCTTGGTGGCCCGGCTCTGGCGCCTGCGGTCCTTCCCTGACGCCCCGGCCGACACCGCCGCCAAAGGCCTCGAACGTCCCGCCACCACGCGCCGAACCTTCTTCGCCGCTACCGGCATTACCGTTGCCGCAGCGGCCATCGCTGCCGGCGGCGGCCGGTTCCTCAGCGCCGCGCGCAGCAATGTGGCGAAGGCACGGGATTCGCTGAAACTTCCAGCTCCGGCCCGGGCGGCTGCTCCGGTCCCCGCGGGCGTCCAGTCCCCGACGGCGGGAGTCACCCCCTGGCTCACCCCGGCCAAGGACTTCTACAGGATCGACACCGCCTTGAGCGTGCCGGAAATCAACGTCCAGGATTGGGAACTGCGAATCCACGGACTGGTGGAACAAGAGGTCCGGCTGAGCTTTCAGGATCTGCTCGACGCCCAACTGATAGAAACCCACGTATCGCTCACTTGCGTGTCCAACCCCGTGGGCGGAAACCTGGCCGGCAACGCCAAATGGTTGGGCATGCCCATCCGCGATGCGCTCAAACAGGCCCGGCCAAAGCCCGGAGCGGACATGGTCCTCTCCACCTCGATCGACGGCTACAGCGCCTCCACTCCTCTGGAGGTGCTCCAGGACGGGAGGGACGCCATCCTGGCCATCGGCATGAACGGCGAACCCCTCCCGCTGGAGCACGGCTACCCCGTGCGCATGGTGGTTCCCGGCCTCTACGGCTTCGTCTCCGCAACCAAATGGGTGGTTGACCTGGAAGTCACCCGATTCGCCGACAGCAAAGCCTATTGGACCACCCGTGGCTGGTCCGAGCGGGGTCCGATCAAGACCATGGCCCGCGTGGAAGTGCCCAAGTCCTTCGCCAGGGTTCCGGCCGGCAGGGTCGCGTTGGGTGGCACGGCCTGGGCCCAGACCCGTGGCATCAAGAAGGTGGAGATCCAGATCGACAACGGCCCGTGGGCGGAAGCCACCCTTGCCGCGGAGGCGTCTGTTGTGACGTGGCGCCAGTGGTCCTACAACTGGGACGCCACTCCCGGACCCCACTACATCAAGGTCCGGGCCACCGACGGAACAGGCGAACTGCAGACTGAAAAGCGGGCGGATCCCGTGCCTGACGGCGCCTCGGGATGGCAGTCCGTCATGGTGACCGTGGAGTAGCCCGGGAAGACGGTTTCTTCACCCTAGACTTGCATCATGCCCTTGAGTTCGCATGAAACCTTCAGCGTTGAGTCCGCCGTCGAACTGGCAGTGATCGAGCGCAGCGGCTTCATCGAATCGCGCCATATCGGTTCCGCCGTGGTTCTTTCCGCTGACGGCTCCGTTGTGACCCGGCTCGGCGACATCACCACGCCCATCTACGCCCGCTCCGCGCTCAAGCCTTTCCAGGCCCTCGCGTCAATGCAGTCGGGCGTACCGCTCCGCGGCGCCCAGGTGGCTTTGGCCTGCGCCAGCCATGTGGGCTCGCTGGACCACATGGACGTGGTGGAAGGCATGCTGAAGGCGGCCGGCGTCCGGGAAGAGCAACTGCAATGCCCCCCGGCATGGCCGCAGGACGAGGTCGCCCGCAATTGGCTGATCCGTTCAGAGCATGGCAAGTCCAAACTGGCCTTCAATTGCTCAGGCAAGCATGCAGCGTTCCTTTGGGCCTGCACCGAGAACGGCTGGGACACCCACAGTTACCTGGAGCCCAACCATCCGTTGCAGCAGCGCGTGCGGTCCGTGATCGAGGAATACAGCGACGAGAAAATCGCCCACTTGGGCATCGATGGCTGCGGTGCACCCGTCGCCGCGATTTCCCTGACCGGGCTGGCTCGGGCCTATTCACGCTTGGCCCGGGCCCCGCGGGACCAGAGCTCCAACGCCCGCGCGGCCACCATTGCCACGTCCATGCTGGACTACCCGTGGGCAGTGCAAGGCCGCGGCGAGGCGAACACCATCGTCATGGACGAACTCGAAGTGCTCGCCAAGGGCGGCGCGGAAGGCGTCCTGGTCTTGGCAACCCCCACAGGCGCCTCTGTCGCAGTGAAGATCCTCGACGGGAATCCCCGCGCGGCCACTCTGGTCGGGCTCACGCTTCTGGCTGTTGCCGGCGCTGTGGACATTCCCGGCGTGTCAAGCGTGCTCGAAAAAGTCGTGGAGCCCGTCCTCGGCGGCGGCCACTCGGTGGGCAGGATCCGCCTCGGCCATGCCGTTTCGGCGCTGCTGGACTGATTGGAACTACTGACCATGGCAATTGCACGACGCCGGATCGACCTTGAGGAAGGCCGCGCGGCACTCGCCGCATGGCAGGCCGCCGTCGGGCAGGACACTGCGGGACAAGAAGCCGGGCCGGGGATGTCGCCGTCGCGCGCCGTGCTGGCCACGGCGGTGCGTTACTCGCTGGAAGAACTGACCGCCCGGGCCCCGGGCAATTCGGTGGAAGTCAGGGTCCCGCCGTTCGGCGTTACGCAGTGCGTGGAGGGCCCGCGGCACACGCGGGGCACCCCACCCAACGTCATAGAGTGCGACGCCGGCACCTGGCTCGCGATGGTCACCGGCCGTTTGGCGTGGTCCGCAGCCGTCGACGCCGGCCGGGTAGCCGCGTCGGGCCTGCGCGCGGACTTGGCGGAGCTACTACCGCTTTTCGCAAGCCCCTAAGCAAACAGATCGCCCCACGGGAGCGCCGTGGGGCGATCTCTTGCGGATGGCGCGTGGTGCTCAGTCCGGGCTGACGGAGGGACTCTGGTGCTGGCCGGGCTTGCTCATCTCGAACTGCGGAACCGCATCGGGATTCGGGCCGCCACTGAACTTCGGGGAGGGTTCGCGTCCTTCGCTGATCCGTTCGAGTTCCTGCGCTTCGAACACGTCCACGGCGCCGAGCATGATGGCGGAGTCCTCGTTGGTGATTTCGCCCCGGAAGGCGCGGACCATGACGTCGCGGTCAAACTGGCCCTCCCATTTAGCCACCACAAACGTGGCCACGCAGTTGCCCATGAGGTTCACGACGACGCGCATGGAGTCCATGAGCCGGTCGGCACCCAGGAGCAGGGCGACGCCGGCAACCGGGAAGATGCCAAGTGCAGCCGCCGTTGCGGAGAGTGCCAGAAACGAGGAGCCTGGTACGCCCGCCATGCCCTTGGACGTCAAGAGCAGGACACCCAGGGCCGCCAACTGCTGGCCGAGGTCCAGGTGGTGGCCGAAGGCCTGGGCCAGGAACAGCAGGGAAATCGAGAGGTAGATCGCGGCGCCGTCGAGGTTGAACGAGTAGCCGGTGGGGACCACCAAACCGGTGGTGGCCCGTGAGCAGCCGGCGTTCGTCAGCTTGGTCATGATGCGAGGGAGGACAGACTCCGTGGATGCCGTGCCGAGTGCCAGGAGGAACTCTTCCCGGGTGTACTTCAGGAATTGCCACAGCGGCACCCTCGCAAAGCTCCACGCCACCAGGAACAGCAGGGCGATGAACACTATGGCAGCCCCATAGCAACAGGCGATGAGGAGTGCGTAGGTCCCAAGCGTGTCAAGCCCGTACTGGCCGATGATGTACGCCATGGCACCGAATGCGCCGATGGGTGCCACCTTCATGATCCAAGACATGATCTTGAAGACCAGTTCCAGGACGGTTTCCATGAGGCTGATGACCGGGAGGCAACGCTCGCGCCCGATGACGACGATGGCCGCGCCGAAGAAGACCGAGAAGAAGAGGACCTGGAGCAGGCTATTGTTCGCGAATGCTCCGATGACGCTGGTGGGGATCACGTCGAGGATGAAGGAAGCGGCATCCTTGGGCGCCGCATTCCCGGTCTGGGCCTTCAGGGCATCCTGCGAAAGTGAGTTGGGATCGATATGGAGTCCGGCACCCGGCTGGACAAGGTTTCCGACGATCAGGCCGAAGACCAATGCGAAAAGCGTGGCGCCGGTTAAGTACAGGAGGGCCTTGACCCCGACTCTTCCGACCGCCTTGACGTCGCCCACTGCCGAGATGCCCGTGACGATCACGAGGAAGATCAGCGGGGCGATGATCATCTTGATGAGTTGAATGAAACCATCGCCCAGTGGCCGGAGGGTGGACCCGATGTTCGGCCAGAAATGGCCGATGAGTACACCTGCGACGACGGCGATCAGAATTTGGAAGAAGAGCGACTTGTACAGTGGCTTCTTCTTCCGCGGGGCCGAACTCGCCTTCAGCGCCGCAGAGTCTGGGATCTTCATTGATCTGAACCAATCAGTTTGGGAACAGCCCCTGATTTCGGGGTTGTTTTCAAATGTAATCCCGCTCACACGATTCCACAAGGGGAAATTCAAATTTCACAATGTGGAATGCATGGATTCAGTGCTGCGCGCCCTCGACCGCCTTGTCCGCGAAGATCCTGAACCCACGAAGTGGGTCGAAGCCGTGGACTTCCCGCGTATCGAGAGCCTCCATGAACTCCAGCGCCTGGCTGGAGATGACCTGGCCCGGGACCAGGATGGGGAAGCCCGGAGGGTAGGGTGTGACGAATCCGGCCGAAACAACTTCCTCGCCTTCCGCGATCCTGGCCTTGAGGTCTCCGGCGGACAGGTAGGTGGTTGATCCATCCTTGTAGCTCTCGAAATAGGCGGCACGGATGTCCCCATCCGGACTGAGCGGATCGCACCGGTAGCGGTCCGCGAAGCTGCTGAAATCGGGCAACGGCGGAGTGGTTCCCGTGAGGCCCGCGGCGAGACCTTCGTCTGCCGTTTTCCGCGCCGGCTGTTCCTCTTCGAAGGACTCGGCCAGCTTGACAAGGACTTCGATCAGGTAGGCGACCGCGCTGCGGGAGGTGCCGATGTTGGTCATGAAGAGCACGGTGTTCCGGGACGTCTTGTTGACTTGGATGCCGTGCTTGTCGGCGAGGTACCTGTGCCGGAAAGTATCGCCGTCGATCCCTGTCCGGCTGATGTCCAGCGTGAGGCGGCTGGGGTCGACGACGAACTCGTCGTGCAGCCAGGCGTCGGCCAGTGCAGCCAGCCCATCCCGGAGCGGCATGGCACTGCCGGTTTCCCGATAGGGCGCCGCAATAAGGTCCCTCGATGTGAGGACCCGGAAGTATTTCTTCAGCACGGGGTGGCGGGCCACTGCCTGTGCAACGATGGTTGCCAGATCCGCCTGTTTCTGAACCAGCCCGAAGCCCTCAAGCTCCACCTGGCGACGCCCGATGTCGAGCGAAGCAAGGATCTGATAGTTGGGCGACGTGGAGGTGTGGGTCATATATGCTTCGCGAAATGACTCTTGGTTATGCTCGCTGAAGTCTTGGTCGAAGACATGGATCATGGATCCCTGACGTAGCGAGGTGAGGGTCTTGTGGGTGGACTGCGTGGCGTAGACGCGCAGCCGCGCTTTCGCTGGATCCGGAATAAGCCGGGTCTTCAGCCAGTGTTCATCATCGGCGGGCGCGCCCGTCACCGGGTCGTGGAGCGATGTCGTTTGTTCGGCGTGCCTGGCGGCATAGCCGGGATCACTGAATGAGGCCTCAAGCTTCCTCGCCGCGGCCATGGCCGTCCTGCGCCGAAAGACAGGGTGGGACCGGGCGAAGGCGAACCAGGCCTCGTCCCAAAGGAAGACGAGGTCCGGTTTGATGGCGAGACATTCTTCCATGACGCGTTCTACGTCATAGACGATGCCGTCGAAGGTGCAGTTGGTCAGTGTGATCATCTTGACTTCGTCCAGGCGCCCCGCACGTCGGTAGGCCAGCAACCGGGCCTTGATCGTGGCCAAGGGCACGGCACCGTAGAAGGCGAACTTGTCCAGCGGGTAGGCGTCCAAGTAGGAAACCCGGGCTCCGGCGAGGACGAAGGCGTAGTGATGTGATTTGTGGCAGTTGCGGTCGACGAGGACCACATCTCCTGGAGCAAGGATGGACTGATGGACGATCTTGTTGGCGGTGGACGTTCCATTCGTGACGAAGAAGGTTTTCTGGGAACCGAAAGCCCGCGCCGCCAAGTCTTGGGCCTCCTTGATCGATCCGTGCGGATCCAACAGCGAATCGAGGCCTCCCGACGTCGCGGACGTCTCGGCCAAGAGGAGGTTCATGCCGTAGAAATCGGCCATGTCGCGGATCCAGGGCGAATTGCCCACCGAGCCACCGCGGGAGATCGGCAAGGCGTGGAAGACGCTGGCCGGCCGCCGACTGTATTCCTGCAGCGCGGTGAAAAACGGGGTCCGGTAGCGCTCGGCAACACCCGACAACAGCGACAGGTGCAGGTCGAGATTGTCCTGCCTGCGGAAAATCCGCCGGAACCGCTTCGTCAGGGAGCCCGCGAGGCTCTCCATGGCCACACCGGCTACCAGGTACATATCCAGTTCGGGGCGTAATTCGGAGATCTGCTCGGCAAGGCTGAGGAACCTGCCCAGCGGTGGCATGCCGGCAAGTTCAGGGCCCACCAGGAAGGCAAGGTAGTTCCTCAGGTCGCGGCCAAGCGGCTGGCTGCTGGCGATGCTGAATCCCGGGCGGAGAATGCACGCTTGGATGGCTGGGTTCAGGATCAAGGCAACCAGCGCATCCTCGTAGCTGGGAACTACGATGAGTTCATAGGTGAAGGCATCGGACGGCCTCCGCTGGGCCAGCAATTCCGCCTTCAGCGCATCGGCTTCTTTTTCAGTGATGTCGTCGACGAACAGGACCTCGAACCGGGGACGCTCCCTTACAGGCCGTCGCTCCCGGGAATCTTCGTCCTGAACACCCGGAATGGAGCGCTCCGCCCCGGGCTGCCCTGATTCCGGGCCGACACGGTCCGGGCTGACCGGTCCCGGGCTGGCTGGGCGCGGACCGGCTGGTCCCGGTCCCGCGGAAGGCATCAGGTGGGCCATCCCGCGGATCATGTCCAATCCGGCGTCGTAATCACCCGAATCCATGCAGTCCAGTAGGGGCGCCAACGCGGCGAGCCCCGGCGCCGCCCAATACAGTTCCATGGCCTGAAGAAGGCGCAGCGCCTGGACGGCTTGGTCCTGCAGTCCGGAGCGCGACTGCATTCCCGGTCCGCCCTTTGCCAGCTGCTTGAACGCGTACCCGAGAAACTCCCAAGCGTCAGCACGCGAACGCCACGCGCTGCTAGGCGTCCGGATGTCCTGCCTTGGAGGTTGGCTGTTCACGTGCCTTCGCTTGGTCGGAGTGGTTTCCGTGGTCAGGGTGGCGCTACTGTTTCGGGGCGTGGTGCCGGGCAAAGTGGTTCCGCTTTCCATCAATTCGTTGTGCATCAGGAGCGTTGGCCGCCCTGGGAGAAGGAACCGGCGACGACGGGAAGGTCGCCAGTGTGGCCGTGCCGGGCCTCGGCTGCCTCCAGGATGCGTTTGCGGCAAGCGAACCAGCCGGCAATGAGCAGGGGTATCAGGAGCAGAAGGGAAGCGAGGACCCAGCGCCCCGTCTCCGAGAAGCCCATCGTGACAAGAACGAAGGCAAGGAAGGCGAGCGTGAGGTATGAGGTGAAGGGGGCTCCGAAGAGCCGGAATGACGGACGAACGGCCTTGCCGAGCCTGACCCAGGCCTGAAGCCTGATGTGGCACAGGATGATGGTTGCCCAGCCGCCGATGATTCCGATCGCAGAGACCTCGAGAACGATCTCGAATACTTGGGACGGGACCAGGGCATTCAGGCCGACGCCAAGCAGAGTAATCACGGCTGTCAGCAGGATGCCGCCAAACGGCACCCCCGATTTGCTCATCCTGGCGGTGAACTGTGGCGCGGAGCCATTGACCGCCATCGACCTCAAGATCCGGCCCGTGGAATAGAGGCCGGCGTTGAGGCTCGACAAGGCCGCTGTCAGGACGACGAAGTTCATCACCGATGCCGAAACGGCCGCGGCATGGGGATCTCCGAGATGGGAAAAGAACGTGACGAAGGGCGATTCGCCGGATTTGTACGCAGTGAACGGCAAGAGCAGCGAGAGCAGCACCACGGAACCGACATAGAAGAGCGCAATCCGGAAGACGACCGTGTTGACGGCCTTGGGCATCACCTTTTCCGGGTTGGCAGTTTCGCCTGCAGCCGTACCAACAAGTTCAATCGCGGCATACGCGAACACGACGCCGCTGATCGCCAGCAAGGGTGCTACGGCACCGGTCGGGAAAGCTCCGCCGTGGTCCAGGATCACGCCCAGCCCTGGAACGCCGATGTCGGTCTTCCCACCAAAGACGATGAAGCAGACCCCGACGACGAGGAAGGCTACCAGCGCGGTCACCTTGATCAGCGCGAACCAGAATTCCATCTCACCGAAGATCTTCACGGAAACGAGGTTCAGTGCCAGGACAACGACAAGGGCGCAAAGTGCGATAAGCCATTGCGGGATTGTTTGCAGCGGCTCCCAGAATTGCCCCCAGAACTTGACGTAAAGCGCCACCGCCGTGACATCGACAATCGACGTCATGGCCCAGTTGAGGAAGTACAGCCAGCCGGCCGCATAGGCCATCTTCTCGCCGTAAAACTCCCTGGCATAGGACACGAACGAACCCGAGGATGGCCTGTGGAGGACCAGCTCGCCGAGGGCGCGCAGGATCAGGAATGCAAAGAACCCACAAAGGGCGTAAACGAAGATCAAGGCTGGGCCGGAACCGTTCAATCGGCCACCTGCCCCCATGAAAAGGCCCGTTCCGATCGCTCCCCCGATGGCTATCATTTGGATCTGCCGTGGTTTGAGCGTCTTGTGGTACCCGGCCTCCTCGCTCGAAAAGTCCTGCGCCGACGTTGAACGGTCGCCAAGAATCTCCCGGTTGTTTTCCAGCGAATCAGCGGGATCAAGCCCGGTAATCCGAGCTCCGGCGATCGGGCTCGGCGCAGGCGAGTTCAGTGTGCGTTTCATTCCAGGGGTCTCCTTTGACTCCGGTTCCGCGGGTGCGGCTGCATGCTCCAGAACTTGTCCCCCGGCTTGAGTGTTGGATCACAGCTGCACTGCTGGATCATCAGCGGAGGGACGGAAAACAACTCTAGGTTCCGGCGGAAGGGAAGGAACTGTCTGGCCAGCTAAATTCGCCGGATCCCCGTTGTGCGCCAATAACAACTTCGTTCCGCCAGAGTGCGAGTAATGTTCATGGCTGTGAGCGCGGCTAAGCCGCTTAGAGGAAGTGAATACGGGTGGCACCCCTTGAATCTGCTGAGCATGTCATTGGCGCCATGCTCAGCGACATACTTGAAGACATCGGCGTCGACAACGGGCAGCTGCTGGTTCCTCCCGGAATGGACAATGGCACGGTTCGTGAAACCGTGATCGTGGACGCGGAGGACGAGACGTCCGTCCAACGCGGGAGCTTGGTCTTGCTGATCGGGGTCCGGGGTCGCGCGGCACTGCCGAGCATCCGGAAGCTGATTCCGGACTACCCCGCCGCCGTCGCGGTCAAAGGAAGCGAGGAGGAACTGGACGCCGTCCGGGAAGTGCTGCTTCCCACTGGAATCGGCCTGATTGCCGTGTCTCCCGCAATGAGCTGGGGCACGCTGGAGAGTATCGCCAAGGACCGCATCCAGGAGCCAGCACTTTCCACGGACGCGTCCACGATCATGCACCGGGATCTCTTTGCGATCGCCCAGACCACGGCGACTCTGAGCAACGGCCACGTCGTCATTGAGGATCCCGCAAACCGCGTCCTGGCGTATTCACCGGCCTCAAACGACGTCGATGAACTCCGCAGGCTCTCCATCCTGGCCCGGCGTGGACCCGAACGCTACCAAAAACTGTTGAAAGAGTCCGGGGTCTATAAGCACCTGCAAGCGACCGAAGCTCCCATCCACATGGAAGCCAACCCGACAGAAGGTCTACGGGAACGGGTGGCCATCGGTATCCACGCGGGCAACAGGATCCTGGGGTACATCTGGCTTCAAGAAGGGAAGGAACCCCTCGCTCCCAACACGGACCAGCTCATGGTCGGAGCTGCACGGCACGCGGCGATAGAACTGGTCCGGCACCGCAACGAACAGTCCCAGGCACTGCGGCGCGACAGGATCTCCAGCCTGCTCAGCGGCACTCCGCAGATCCACTCCCAGGCACAGTCCGCGGGCATCGATCCATCCAAGCCGGCAGCGCTCGTCCTGATTTCCGCCAAAGGCGACGACGATTCCGCAGCGGGCCTGCAACTGCGGCGCGGCGAGCTGGCGAATGTGGCATCGATCCATGCGGCGGCCTACCGACCAGGTGCCGTGGTGGGAGCGATCGGCCTGGAAATAGCCATGATTCTTCCCGATCTTGACCCAGTGAAGTCCCCGCCGGCCATCAACCGCCTCATCAACCTCATTGTCCGGGATGCAAGGGTCCACCTGCACTGCCAGGTGCAGGCCGCCGTCGGACCCGTGGTCGAACGCCTCGACGCATTGCATGGCACGCTGGAGCATGTCCGCAGTGTATTGAAGGTCCTGGAAAGCACACCCTTAATCCATGTGGCGTCCTATGCCGACGTGGAAACAACCGTTTTGACGAAGGAATTGCTGGAGCTTCTGGCATCGAGGACCGACCTTCGGCACGGGGGCACCACCGTGCTGTGCAACCGATACCCCGAGTTCGCCACAACGCTGTTGACCTACCTTGAATTCTTCGGCGATGTGAACCGGTGCGCGGAGGAACTGGCCGTCCACCGGAATACGGTGCATTACCGCCTGAGGCGTGCGTGCGAAGTGGCGGGCATCGACCTCCACTCCGCAGAGCAACGGCTGCTCGCTCATCTTCAGCTCAGGCTGTGGACCTACTCCGAAGGACGGAACTAAGAAACATGGATCTCCAGAATCTCCTTGAAGACATCGTCGGCACGGTCCAGCCCTTGCTCGGTCAAGGAGCGCCTGCAGACTACATCCCAAGCCTGGCCGCGGTGGATACCCAGCAATTCGGCATTTCCGTCGCAACCTCCGACGGCGACGTGTTCGCCTCCGGAGACGCTGACGTGCCTTTCTCCATCCAAAGCATTTCGAAGGTCTACGCCCTTGCCCTGGTGCTGGCCGGGGATGGCGACAGGATCTGGAAGCGGGTGTTCCGGGAGCCTTCCGGCAATCCGTTCAATTCCCTGGTGCAGCTGGAACACGAAGACGGAATTCCGCGGAATCCGTTCATCAACGCCGGCGCCCTGGTTGTCACCGACAGGCTGCTCAGCATCGTGGGGAGCTCGCCATCTCCCGTCCGGGAATTGCTTCGGCAGGAAAGCGGCAACAACTCGATCGATGCCGACCCGGTGGTGGCGGCCTCGGAAGCGGCGAACAGTCACCGCAACGCGTCGCTGGCACACTTCCTGGCCAGCTACGGAAACCTCGAAAACCCGGTGGACTCGGTCCTCGAGGCCTACATTGACCAGTGCGCGCTCGAAATGAGCTGCACTGACTTGGCCCTCGCGAGCAGGTTTCTGGCCAACAACGGATTGCGCGGGAACGGCACGGCGCTTTTGTCCCCGTCCCAGACCAAGAGAATCAACGCCGTGATGCTCACCTGCGGGACCTACGACGCCGCGGGCGAATTCGCCTACCGCGTGGGACTCCCGGGCAAGAGCGGGGTGGGCGGCGGCATTGTGGCCGTGGTACCCAACAAATGCACCATCTGCGTCTGGAGCCCGGGCCTGGGGCGATCCGGGAATTCACTCGCGGGCGTTGCCGCTCTCGATGAGTTCACCACCCGCACGGGCTGGTCGATCTTCTAGCCGCGGCCCACGAACGGCATCCCCGCCGCGGTCACCACCACGGAGCCGACGTTGGCCGAAGCCGGCATGTTCGCCATCATGAGCACCGCGCGGGCGGCATCCTCCACGGGAAACATCGGCTCCACGCGCCTGCTTCCATCGGCCTGGAGCGCCCCCGAGCCCACGCCGATGGTGTCCATGATCTCGGTACGGGTGTTGCCGATATCGATCTGCCCGCAGGTAATGCCATACGGACGCCCGTCCAGCTCAATGCTCTTGGTCAGGCCGCTCATGGCGTGCTTGCTCACGGTGTACGCGACGGACAATGGCCGCGGCGAATGGGCAGAGATGGAGCCGTTGTTGATGATGCGCCCGCCCTGCGGTTCCTGGGACTTCATGGTCCGCACGGCCTCGGCCGCGCACAGCATGGAGCCTGTGACGTTCACGGACAGCGTGGCATTCCAATCGGCCACGCTGATCTCGTCCACGCCGCCGGAGGGGCCGAAAATGCCCGCATTGTTGAACAGGACATCAACCCTCCCCCAGCGTTGGCGGGCCGCTTCGAAAAGGCGCGCGACGTCGTCGGGCACTGTGACATCGCACGGCACCACGAGCGCCGCAGGGTGGCCGTCAGCGGTCTCCAGAAGCTGCGCTTCCCGCCGTCCCGCAAGGGCAACACGGTAGCCCTCCGCCAACAGAAGCCGGGCAACTGCCCGCCCGATCCCGGAGCCGGCTCCGGTGACGACGGCGACCCGGGGCCGGGTAGGGATGGTTTCGCTCACGCGGTCCTCCTGTTTGTCGGGCTCAGCGCGCGGCGGGAGCATCCGCCGTCGTCGTGTCCGTGGTGGTCAGGGGCCAGCCTATGACGGTCTTGGGGCGCGGGGTGGCGTAGGTCCGGACCTTGGACGTGGACAGTCCCAGGCGGACGAGCGACTCGGCGATGGTCACCGCGGCCGCGACACCATCCACCACCGGAACGCCGCAGCGTTGGCGGATCTGGTCGTCGAGTCCTGCCATCCCGCCGCAGCCGAGGACGATGACCTCCGCTTTGTCGTCACGCACGGCTCGTTCAGCTTGTTCCACGATGGCTTCGACTGCGCGGTCCGGGTATTCCTCGAGTTCCAGCACTGCCATGCCGCTCGCGCGGACGGAGGCACAGCGGTCATCCAGCCCGGCGAGCTTGAGGCGGTCTTCGATGAGCGGGACCGCGCGGTCCAGGGTGGTGATCACGGAGTATTTGTGGCCGAGGAACATCGCGGTGCTGGCCGCGGCCTCGGTGATGTCGACCACCGGAACGTCGAGGAGCTCCTGGAGTCCCTCGCGGCCGTGCTCGCCATAGCCGGCCTGGATGACGGCGTCGAACGGTTCGGGGTAGTTGACCACGCGGTCCATCACGGCGATGGCGGCGAGGTAGCTTTCAAAGTTCCCTTCGCAGGAATCGGCGCCGAACCGCGGGGTGATGCCGATGATCTCGGTGCCGGGAGCCGCGACGCTCCGCGCCTGGGCTGCGATGGAGTCGGTCATGGATTGGGTGGTGTTGACGTTTGCGACGAGGATGCGCATGTGTTCCTCCTGGATAGGGTTGGTACGCCCAACTGACTCGCAGTTGTTGTCGTTTTGACGGGCGAAAACGACAACAACTGCGAGTCAGGTGAGTATTAGTGGTTGCTGACGACGGCGATCGGCTCGCCTGAGACGTCGGTGTGCTGCTGCTTCTTGTCCGCGAAGGCGTAGTAGCACAGCGCTGCGATGCCAGCGCCGAAGAACCAGGCGAACGGTGCCACGGCCTCGAGTGCGGGAACGAACGCGATCAGGACGGCGACGACGGCGGCCGGAACCATTGCGGCGATCGCCCGGGGGTTGACGCCGCGCTTGTAGAAGTACGTGCCCGAAGGATGGACCGTGTAAAGGTCAAGAATGTTGACCTTGCCGCGACGCACCAGCCAGTAGTCGGCCATGACGACGCCGAACAGCGGGCCGAGCAGCGCGCCGAGTCCACCCAGGAAGTACACGATCACCAAGGGATTGTTGTAAAGGTTCCACGGCAGGATGATCAGGCCGATGGTACCGCTCACCCAGGCTGCCTTGCGGAAGTTCAGGTGCTTGGGGAAGAGATTGGTGAGCGCGTAGACAGGCGCAACGAAGTTCGCCATGAGGTTCACTGCGATGGTCAGGATCAGCAACGCAAGGCAGGCCAGGACGAGGAAGAGCGTGTTGGGGATGCTCTGCACGATGTCCGAGGGGCTTTCAATGATCTTGCCGTTGATCTTGTACTGGCCACCGGCCATGATGACCACGATTGCGCCGAAGAGGAGCATGTTGATGGGGATGCCCCAGAAGTTGCCGCGGACGATCGACTTCTTGGACACCGAGGACCGGGTGAAGTCGCAGAAGTTCAGGACGAACGTGCCGTAGATGGAGACCCAGAGGGCGCCGCCGGCAAAGATCGTGCGCCACATCTCGCCGCCTTCAAGGCCCTTGATGCCGGACCACTGGATGGCCCCCCCGGCCTCCACGAAAACCCAGATGGCAATGGCCAGCATGGTGGCGAGAATGATGGGCCCGGCGAAGGCCTCGTACTTGCGGATCATTTCCATGCCGAAGCTGACGATGACCAACTGGACAATCCAGAGCGAGACGAAGGCGATCCAGCCAAGCGTGGACAGCCCAAGGATCGAGTTGGCGTCCATGTCCTTGAGGCCAGGGAACATCGCGACAAGCATCACGCGGAGCACCACGGAGGCAAGGTAGGTCTGGATCCCGAACCACGCGATGGCCACCGCGCCACGGACGAGGCTGGCCAGCTGGGCGCCCCGGATGCCGAAGCTGATCCGGCTCATCACAGGGAAGGGGACGCCGGTCTTCTGGCCCATGAATCCGGAGAAGGTCAAGAGGGTGAACAGCAAGACCGCGCCGATGCCAAGGGCCACGAGGATTTGCCACCCGCCCAGGCCAAGCGAAAAGAGGCCGATCGCGAAAGCGTAGTTGCCAAGGCTGTGAACGTCGTTGGCCCAGAGGGTGAAGATGCTGTAGCTGGTCCAGCGCCTGCCCTCCTTCTTGGTGGGGGCGAGGTCGAGGTTATAGAGGCTGGGGCTGATGGCGCGGCCTGCTGCGACGGACGCTACATCGCAGAGGGTTTCATTTCCTACGGACGGATGGACCGAACTGCCTGGCAGGATGGTCTGCTCCGGAGCCGTTGTGACGCCGACTGGGGGAGTCGATTGCATCGTGGATCTCCACTTCTTTGTGGTGCTGCAACTAGGGTTCCGAGACGCCGTGAGAGGAGTTAAAGCTTTTCGCATCGTGGAATCTAGTTATTGAATAGTGAAATAACTGTATGAGCTAGGTCACCTTTGGTCAAGGGGTCCGCTCCCGAGGGGGTCACAAATGGCGGCATGGGGGCCATGGAGCCGCGTGGGCACTAGTCTCCGCGGCGCTGGATTGACGCTTGGCGAACGCATGGCTAATCTCGAATTACAGAATTTTATTCTCACAATACGAAATTTCTATGCACGTTTCAGCGCGCACCACAGTGCAAGCGCCCAGACATTCAATGAAGAGAGGTTGGACGTGGCTGCAGGAGAAGAGACCTCACACATCCTTAGCGGGTT
>NZ_JARVRG010000038.1:0-36513 GCF_030209795.1 Arthrobacter sp. efr-133-R2A-63
CCACCCACACCCACAAGGGTCCAAGATCGCTCCGGAGCAACTTCCCAAACTTACCCGAACTGCCAGCATCAAGCAAATCGGCGTTTCCGTGATTCACTGCTCAACAAGGGTCCCCACCCATCCACAGCACGCTAATCAGCACGCCATTTCCAGGCCGTTTATCAGAGGGGGTCGGTCGCTATCTTTCCGCATCAGCGGCGGCGACTCGATCTACTCTACACACCCCCAAGACCCCACGCAAATCACGCCTCAGGCGAGCAAGAACCGCGGTAATCCGGGACAAAACGGCGGTTTCCGCGCAAAAAGAAGCCGCCGGCGTCGTAATTCAACACTGTGTCCTGCACCACTTAATCGCGAAGCCACAAGACCGCCGCCTTAAACGCAAGAAGGGCCGGCAACCAAACGGTTGCCGGCCCTTCTAGTGCTTCTGGATTACCAGGAAGACTTGGTGATGCCCGGGAGCTCACCGCGGTGAGCCATGTCGCGGAAGCGAACACGGGAGATACCGAACTTCTGGAAGGTACCGCGCGGGCGGCCGTCGATGATGTCGCGGTTACGCAGACGGATCGGGGAGGCGTTGCGGGGCAGCTTCTGCAGGCCGAGGCGAGCCTCTTCGCGTGCTTCGTCAGTCGCGTTGGCGTCAACCAGGGTCTTCTTCAGTTCGAGACGCTTGGCAGCGTAACGCTCAACGATGACCTTGCGCTGCTCGTTGCGAGCAATCTTGGACTTCTTAGCCATGTTTAGCGCTCCTCTCGGAATTCGACGTGCTGGCGGATCTTGGGGTCGTACTTCTTCAGGACCAGACGGTCCGGGTCGTTACGACGGTTCTTGCGGGTTACGTAGGTGTAACCGGTTCCCGCAGTGGACTTCAGCTTGATGATCGGACGTACGTCCTTGTCTTTTGCCACTAGAGCTTCACCCCACGAGCCAGAACTTCGGCGACGACTGCGTCGATGCCGCGAACGTCGATGGTCTTGATGCCCTTGGCCGACAGGGTCAGCGTGACATTACGGCGCAGGGACGGAACCCAGTAGCGCTTCTTCTGGATGTTGGGGTCGAACCGACGCTTGTTGCGGCGGTGCGAGTGCGAAATGCTGTGTCCAAAGCCCGGCTCGGCTCCGGTCACCTGGCAGTTTGCTGCCATGACGACTCTCCTAAAAAATAAAATGAAACGGCCAGCAGAGTTCCTGCTTCCCGTGCAATAGGCGACGTCCGCAGCCAGTCCACACCGTTTTCGGTAGTTCCCGCAGCTCGGATCGCTCGACTGAAACCAGCCAATGATCACCGCTGCGGCGAAGGTAGTGGGTCCGGACAACAGGCCGGAATACTGGGCGAATACTGGAATGCACGCAACTTGAGCCCCTAACTACCGGCCCGCGGATCTCCTGTTGTTGCCAACAGTCACCGCCAACCGGAGCAATTGCACACGCTCCGCGCCACCTAGCGCCTAATAAGTCTAGGGGCTGGGGGAAATTAAGACCAATCGGGTGTATAAGAACCAGGCCACAAGTCATAAGCGGGGGCTAGCCCCTTCACAGGAGAACGAAAGGTTGAGCATTCAATCTTGAGGCATGAACTCACAACTCCTCGCCTCCCCGGGCCAACGCGTGGATACACCGCCAGGCCGTCGTCCTCAAACGTCACCGCGTCGCAATCCCGCTAAGGGACGGTTCGCGGCGCAACATCGCCGGCGCATGCGCCGGGCGGACATGCTCACGGTCGCGCTTTGGGCATCCCTTGCGGCGGCGCTGGCGTTGTGGCTCGCCGACGGCGGAGTGTCGACCGTCGGCAACCTCACCCAGGCGGTCACCGCCGTCGGGATCGTGGCCGGACTCGCCGGCATGGACCTGGTCATTCTGATGCTTCTGCTCGCGGCACGCCTCCCTTTCGTGGACGGCGCAGTCGGGCATGACAGGGCACTGGAATTCCACCGAAAGCTAGGCAAGCCGGCGCTGTACTTGCTGTTGGCACATGGACTTCTCCTTGCCACCGGCTACGGCATGGCCGAGGGCCTGAATCCCGTCAGCGAGGCCGTTTCCCTGTGGGTCTTGGTACCCGATATGTGGCTGGCGTTCGTCTCCATGGCGTTGTTCATTGCCGTGGTGGTCACTTCGCTGGTGGCTGTGCGGCGCCGTTTTCCCTACGAGTTCTGGTATTTCGTTCATCTGCTCACCTACCTTGCGGTAGCGACGGCAATCCCGCACCAATTCAGCGTGGGCGGCCTGTTCGCCGAAGGCACTTGGCAGCGCTGGTACTGGCTCCTGCTTTGCACAGGAACGGGCGCGGCGCTGGTTTGGTACCGCATTGCCCAACCGGTAATAGCCACCTACCGGCACCAACTGACGGTGCGCCGCGTAGTGCGGGTGTCCCCCGACGTCGTGAGCATCGAAATGACCGGGCTGCGATTGAACGAATTGTCGGGTAGCGGTGGCCGGTTCTTCGTATGGCGCTTCCTCGCTCCCGGCATGTGGTGGCAGGCGCATCCGTTCAGCTTGTCGGCAGAACCGCAAACCGGAAAGTCATCGAGGCAGCCGATGTTGCGGATCACTGTTCGGAACCTGGGGACCGGCTCTGCCCGCCTCGGCTCCCTGAAGCCGGGGACGAAAGTAGCGATCGAAGGACCATACGGCGTTTTCAGCACGGCAGCCCGAAGCAGGGACCGCGTCGTGATGATCGGTGCGGGAATCGGGATTACGCCCCTCCGGGCGCTCTTGGAATCAACTCCCTTCGCGCCAGGCCAGGCGACAGTCCTGCTGCGCGGCAGTAGCGCGGAGGAACTGTTCCTCGGAGACGAGATCATGGAACTGTGCCGGAAGCGTGGCGCTACCCTGTTCCACCTGACAGGCCCGCGGTCCGGCCATCCCCACAGCGCTTGGCTGCCTGCCTCTGCCGGCTCTTCGAGTCTGCGGGACTTTGTGCCGGACATAGCGGACGCTGATGTTTACGTTTGCGGCCCGACGGCATGGGCCGGCGAGGTACTAGCCGAAGCAAAAAGCTCCGGTGTGCGGGAGGAACAACTCCACTACGAAAGGTTTGACTGGTGAGACTCAGGGCAGGAATTTCAGCAGCGCTGGCATCGGCGGCAATCCTCGTGGTCGGCTGGCAGGCTGGCACACAGGTGACGGCATCCAACGCCTCCACCGTCACGACGTCCGCGGCGGGAACCACCGGTGGGACCGCTTCAGGTACGGGCTCGACGGCGAATGGAACCACCGGGAGCAGCACGCCCGGGTCCTCGGGAACCGGGGCCAGCACCAGTTCCACTACGGGCTCCAGTTCCACTTCCACCCTGGGAGCCTCGGCCAAAGCGGGCGGCACCTACGCAGGCACGGCGGTGGAGACCCGTTTCGGAACAGTCCAGGTCCAGGTAACCATCAAGGCCGGCGTGATCACCGATGTCACAGCCCTGCATCTGACCGACCAGGAGCAACGATCCGTCCAGATCAGCGCCAGGGCAGCACCCCTGCTCCGCTCCGAAGTCCTGAGCGCCCAGTCCGCGAACGTGCAGACCATCGGCGGGGCCACTTATACCAGCGAGGCATATTTGACATCCCTCCAGGCGGCCCTCGATGCAGCCCACTTCTAAGCCAAGCGAGCCCGGACAGGGCAGCGCGGAACCCCGCCTTTGTTCCCGCACGTTCACCAGCATGGGCACCGTGGTGAGCCTGGCCATCCCCGCCGCTCCAGGGACGGCTCCCCAAGCTTCGGTGGAAGAGCTCGAGGCGGCCACCGCCGTCGTCGAGCAGTTGTTCAAAGGGCTGGATCGGACATTTAGTCTCTACCGCCCCGACTCGGAGGCGAGCGCGTTGGCGCGGGGGGAGCTGGCCCTGAGGGACACCTCCCCGGACATGCGCCGGCTGTACGTCGAGGCGAGCGAATGGCGCACCCTCACCGATGGCGCGTTCACGGCGGAACGGCCCGACGGCGTCGTGGACTTGTCCGGGATCGTCAAGGCACACGCCATACGGGAAGCTGGAACGTCGCTGCTCGCGCTCGGTTTGAAGGATTGGTGCCTCAACGCGGGCGGGGACGTCCTGGTGGACGGTTCGCCGACGCCGGGCAGTGCGCGGCCGTGGCTGGCGGGGATTATCGACCCGGAGAACCGGTCGACGCTCCTGACCGCGTTTCCGCTCGGCAACGCCGGCAAGCACGCGCTGGCGACCTCGGGAACGAGCGAACGCGGCCACCACATTTGGTCCGCGGGCCTCCAAGCGGCGCCGAACGAGGGGTTCCGCCAGGTTTCCGTGGCAGCCGCAGACATCATCACGGCCGACGTCCTGGCCACCGCCATCATGGCGGGCGGCGCCGCAACCCTGGCGCTGGCCACCTCACACTGGGACGTGGACGTGCTCGCGGTGAAGAACGACGGCGGGTTGCTCGCCACCCCGGGTTTCCGGAACCTCGCTACGGCCGGGTGAGCTGCGGGTACTTCGGGCTCAGGCCATCACCTGACGACTTGCCCGTAACGCGGCGGACGACCCAAGGGGCGGCATGTTCACGGGCCCAACGCGCGTTGGCCCGCAACGCTTCCACCCGCGCGAGCTGGGGTTGCGGGACCGGCGGCGGAACCTCGAGGGAACCTTCGTGCTCCAGGACGGCCAGCACCCGGTTGGCCATGTTGATGTGACCGGCAGTGGACATGTGCATCCGGTCCTGCGCCCACATGTGCCAGTCGTGATACTCGCTGAAGCGCCAATAATCCACCACCAGCGCCCCGTGGTTTTCCGCGATTTCCCGCAGCAGTTCGTTGTAAATCGCGGTGCGTCCGCGCATGGTGCCGAAAACCTTGGAACTGCGGGCATCGAAGCCGGTGAAGAGAAGCAACGTAGCGCCGGTGGCACTGAGCTTCCCGATGCCGGCCTCGTAGTCCTCCATCAGCCTGTCGATATCGACTTTGGGGCGGAAGATGTCGTTCGCTCCCGCATACAGGGTCACCAGCGTCGGTTGAAGCGCGACGGCGGCATCCACCTGCTCTGTCATGACTTGCCGGAGCTTCTTGCCCCGGATGGCCAGGTTGGCGTAGCCGAAATCGTCGTTGCTTTGGGCCAATTGGTGGGCGACGAGGTCCGCCCATCCCCTGACTCCGTTGGGGCGCGAGGGGTCGGCGTCGCCAAGTCCTTCGGTGAACGAGTCACCCAATGCCACATACCGGGCAGAAAAATCCATGGCGCCAGTCTTTCATCAGTGCGGGGCGGCCGTCACGCTCAGCAGCCGCGGTCGCTGGTCCCGCCAGCCGCGGCTTAGCGTTCGCGCAGGATCCAGTGATCGTCGTCCAACCTGGCCACGATTTTCTCTGCGATCCGCGCGAGGTCCGCAACGTCGTCGTCTGTCATGGCGTCCAACATCAAGGCGCGGACCGCGTCCACATGACCCGGGGCGAGGGACACGATGGTGTCCATCCCGGACTCGGTCAGGTGCGCCACGGTGACACGGGCGTCGCCCGGATGGGCCTCGCGTTCCACCCAACCGCGTCTTTGGAGCTTGGTCACGACGTGCGACAACCTCGACAGGGAAGCGCTGGTGCGGGCGGCAAGCTCACTCATCGGCAGGAAACGCCCATCCGCTTCGGACAGCATCGCAAGCACGTTGTAGTCGAACAGTGACAATTTGCCGGCCGCTTGCAGTTGTGTATCCAAAGCTGCGGGCAGAAGGGTGTTGATGCTCAGGAGGGCCAGCCAGGCACGGCGTTCGTCGGCATTGAGCCAGCGCGGTTCGGTCATGGATTCATCTTAGAAGGAAATAAATACTTGACACTTCAACTCAAGCTCATTATTGTTTTAGTTGAAGCTTCAAGTAAATGAATCCGCAGGACTCACGCGAAGGAAAAGATAATGACTGACATCACCATCATCGGCACGGGCAACATGGCGTCCGGCATCGCGGCCCGCGCTGCCACAGCAGGCAAGAGCGTCCAGATCCTCAGCCGCAACGCCGGCTCCGCTGCCGCGCTTGCGGCGACGGTCAACGGAACCTCCGGCATCACGGGATCCCCGGTGGAAGGCAGCATCGTGGTGCTGGCTACGCCGTTCGGGGCCTCCAAAGAAGTCCTTTCTTCCTACGGCTCAGCGCTCAACGGCAAGACGATCGTGGACATCTCCAACCCCGTGAACTTCGAGACCTTCGATTCCCTCACCGTTCCCGCCGGAACTTCGGCCGCCGAAGAACTGCAGGCCTTGGTGCCCGGCGCCTCGGTCGTCAAGGCATTCAACACCGTCTTCGCCGCCACGCTCGCGGAGGGCGAAGTGGACGGCCAGACCCTCGACGTACTCGTGGCGGGCGACGACGCCGAGGCGACGGGCGCCGTCGTCGACTTCGTCAAAGGCGCCGGGTTGCGTCCGGTGAACGTCGGACCGCTGCGCCGCTCGCGTGAGCTCGAAGCCTTCCAGCTGCTCGTCATGACCCTGCAGATCAGCGAAGCCCACCCCGACTACAACTGGAACTCCGCAGTCAAGCTCCTGCCGTAGTTCATTTTCGGAGGGCGGCCCCTTGTGGCCGTCCTCCGCGTTGTAGGCTGGGCGGCATGTTCGTCGTCTCTCTGACCTACAAAGTTCCCGACGAGATCGTCGATTTCCACCGCCCGGCACATATGGATTGGGTCAAAGAAGCGTTCGACGCCGGCACGTTCCTCGCGTCCGGCCGTCGCGTTCCAGCCATCGGGGGCGTGCTGCTGTCCAACGTCGATCGCACAACGCTGGACGCTTCGCTGGCGACGGATCCGTTCTACGTCAACGGGGTAGCGGACTTCGAAATCATCGAATTCACGGTGACCTCCGCATCCGCAGGGTTCGAAAACCTGCTGGACTAGATGCCCGTCCGCAGCCAAAAAGTTGTCAGGCGTGACGCTTGACCATTTCAAAGCCTGACTGATTGACGGGACGTCCCCAGTCGCTCCGGCAAGACAACGGGCATCAGGGCCGGCCAGCGGGCGCTCAGATGATCCCCGCTCGAAACTCCCCTGAAGCGACGCGAAAGCCAGGGTGCGACATCGCGCCTGAGCCACGCGGCGTCGTCGGCCATGATCCCGGCGCGGCTCCGCGGTTGCAGCGGCCCGAGTACCGGTGACTCGAGCGAGTGCGTGGCGCCCAGGACTTCCAGGACTTTCTTGGCCATGTAGCGGTGTCCTATACCGGACATATGCAGCCTGTCCGGAGCCCACATACGGCGGTCCTGATAGTTTTCGAAGCACCAATGGTCCACCAGAAGCGTTCCGTAGGCTGCCGAAATGCGCCGGATGTGCTTGTTGAAAACGGCCGTGCGCAGCTTAAGCGGCTCCAGAACGGGCGAGAGCGGCACGTTGTATTCGGTGAACAGCACGACCCGGGCACCACTTTGCGCGATCCTGGCAACGGCGGCCTCGAAACCGCGGACCAGTAGGCGCATGTCCAGCCGTGCACCGAGGAGATCGTTGCCGCCGGCATGGAAGCTGACCAAAGTGGGAGCCATCGCGAGCGCCGGCTCAAGTTGTTCAACCACGATCTGCTTGAGCCGCCGGCCGCGGAGGGCAAGGTTGGCGTACAGTGCCTGCGGCTGGTGCCTGGCCAGTTCCTCTGCCACGCGATCGGCCCAGCCCCGGCAATCGTTGGGAAGGCGAAGGTCTACGTCGCCGACGCCTTCGGTGAAGGAATCTCCGACGGCGACGAATCGAAGCGGCGTATGCGTAGCCATGGTCATGTCCCCCCGTTGTGGGCTTTTCCTGTTGTCTGCCTTCCAGAGTCGGTGGCCGCCGCTGCGGCTTGGCGCTCCGCGACCTTCCGCAGCCCGGCCTTCCTCGGCACCTTCACGGGCTCCGGCCAGCGCGGGCCAAGGCTGTCCCCAAGCGTGACGCCGCGAAGCTTCCGGCCGAACAAGGGCAGGACCCAATCGTTCACCCAGCGACGTTGTCGGCGTTCCCAATCGCGCAGCTTGAGGCGCTGTGGTGGCTCCCAGTCCTTGGGAGAGAACTTGTGCGGGACGCCGAGGTGATCCAGGACCTGCGACGCCATGTATTTGTGTCCGGCTTTCGACATGTGGAGACGGTCCGAGGCCCACATCCGGCGGTCGTGGTAGGCGTCAAGGCACCAATAATCCACCAGTACGGCCCCGTACTTGGCGGCCAGTTCGCGGACGCGTTCGTTGTAGAGGGCGTTCCGCTTCTTGAACGGTTCCAGCACGGCCGAGACCTTGACGTCGTACCCCGTGAACAGGACCAACGTTGCTCCCGTGGCTGCAAGGCGCGCCACGAGCCTTTCATACTCGGCCATGAGAACGTCCATGTCGGTGCCGAAATCCAGGATGTCGTTGCCGCCCGCGTAAAGCGTGATAAGCGTGGGTTCCATGGCCAAGGCGCGGTCCAGTTGCTCGTCGACAATATGGCGGAGGCGCTTGCTCCGCACGGCAAGATTCGCATACTCCCAGCCAGGTTCGGCCTTGGCCAGCTTCTCGGCAACGCGGTCGGCCCAGCCCCGGACGCCGTTCGGCAGGCCCTCGTTCCGGTCCCCCACTCCTTCGGTGAAGGAATCGCCCAAGGCAACAAACCGCCGTCGTCCGTTCTGGTCAGCATCAAGCACGTTCCCAGCCACCCCGCCAGCGTAGCCCCGCCTGGTTGCCCGCCGGCAAAGCCCAGGTTAATTCGACGCCCGCTCACCTATGGGCCATTTTGACCGAACGCCCGCTCACATGAGGTGAGCGGGCGTTCCGGCTTTTGGCCGTATACGTGAGCGAGCGTCAGGGAAATTGACGATATATGTGAGCGAGCGTCGCCAGGGGCGGGCTAGAGTTCGGCTTTCCCCTTGCGCCAGTAGCCCATGAACGCCACCTGTTTCCGGTCGATCCCCACATCCCGGACGAGATACCGGCGGAGCTCCTTGATGACCCCTGCCTCGCCTGCGATCCAGGCATAGAACGGCGAGGCGCCGGCGGGAAGGCCCGGGTTGCGGCTCGCTTCGATCGCGGCCGTGTCCATGCGCAGCGGGGTCTCCCACAAGATGTCCTGGTCCACATTGACGTCTTCGGGCTCGGGCCCTGCGGCGCCATCGAGCGGGACGATGCCCACCCAACCGGGGACGGGTACGGCTCCGCGGACGGCGCTCTTCAGCAACTCACCATGGGGGCGTGCACGGCCGAGCGCCGCGCCGCGCGCGAGCCATGTGATTTCGATGTCGGCGTCGGTGTCGAGGTCTTGGAAATCCCCTGCCTCTGGTACTTCGAGGAAGGCATGCCCTGTGATTCCCGCGGGCAAGGATTCCAGGATCGCGCTGATGGCAGGGACCGCCGTTTCGTCGCCGCCAAGGAGGACCCGCTGCGCCAAGCCGGGACGCCATTCAATGCCGGAGTAGGTTTCCGCCGTGATGCAGTGGGCTGCCCGATTGTTGGGGCCGATGATCGTGATCGCGTCCCCCGGTTTCGCGGCGAGCGCCCAATTAGCCGCGGGCCCGCCCGTCGGGTGAGTCGAACCGCCGTCGACGTCGGACCCCGCCACGCCGCCGCGCGGCCAGCCGCGGGTGCCGCCGCAGTCATCGAAGTGCATCACGAAGTCGACGTCGATCTCCGGGTAGACGGCGTCAAGCCTCTCGTTCCGCACAGTGTAGGTGCGCATCGAACCGCGCACGGTGGGATCCATCGCCAACCATTCCCGGTACCAACCGGCGTCGCCCGTATTGAAGGCAGGCAGGGGCAGGGGGCGGCCGACGCCGTCGAGCGAGGGAATCATGAGCTTGATGCGCAGGTCCAGGGTGTCCCCCGAAACCCCGAAACGGCGCAGGCAATATCCCCCGAAGGTGATGCGGCGGAAATTGGGTCCCAGGTCCTCGACGGCGGTGACGGTGACGTCGAACGCGAGGGTCATCGGCTCCGTGATGGCGTTTCGCACTGCGGCGTCTGCGTTCATGAGGCGAACTCCAATTCGATGGGTGTTGAGGGCGTTGCGGTGTGGTGCCGGCCGATCGGGAGAATGAGAGGAGTGCCGGAAATTGGGTCTGGAACCACCCGGGACTCCAAGCCGAAAACGTCGCGGACCAAGTCTTCAGTGACCACATCCAGCGCCCGCCCCTCGGCGACGATCGCCCCGGCCTTCATCGCGATAACGTGGTCCGCGTATCGCGCTGCCAAGTTGAGGTCGTGCAGAACGATTGCCACGGTGGTTCCGCGGCTGCGGTTGAGGTCGGTCACCAGATCCAGCACCTCCACTTGGTGTGCCAGGTCAAGGTAGGTGGTGGGTTCGTCGAGGAGCAGGACATCCGTCTCCTGGGCAAGGGCCATCGCGATCCACACCCTCTGGCGTTGCCCGCCGGACAGTTCGTCGACGTTCCGTTCAACAAGCTCAAGCGTTGAAGTGGTCTCGAGTGCGCGTTGGACGGCGAGATCATGCACCGACCGGTCGCCAGTCCTCCAGCTGCGGAAGAACCCTTGGTGCGGATAGCGTCCGCGGCCCACCAGTTCGCGGACGGTGATGCCATCCGGGGCCAGAGGGTGCTGCGGAAGAAGGCCGAGCGTGCGGGCGAGTTCGCGGGCCGGGCGGGAGTGGATGTCCTTGCCATCCAGAGTGACGACGCCGGCGCTCGGCTTCAGGAGCCTGGACAGCCCCCGGAGCAGCGTCGATTTTCCGCAGGCGTTGGCACCGACGATCATGGTCACTTTGCCTTCGGGAATCTGCGTCGAGAGTCCTTCGATCACCCGTCGCTGCTCGTATTGGAGCGTCAAGCCGCGTGCGCTCAGTCGTGCCATGTCAGGCTTCCTTTCGGTTGGACGTGACCAGGAGCCACAACAGGAATGGAGCGCCGAGGGCGCCGGTAATCACGCCGACCGGCAGGACCGTGCCGCTCAGAATCAGGGGCGCCACGTTGTACGCGACGTAGTCGGCGGCGAGGACAATGACGGCGCCCGTGAACGCGGACGCCGGAAGGCTGGGGCGCCCGACAATCCGCCGGGCGATCGGTCCGGCAAGGAACGCGACGAAGGCAACCGGCCCGGCTGCCGCCGTCGCCACCGCTGCGAGCGCGACGGCGGTGATCACCAGTCCGAAACGCACGGCCTGCACCCGGATCCCCAGTCCGGCCGCGGTGTCGTCCCCGAGTTCGAGCATGCGCAACGGACCAGCGAGGAAGGCCAGCGCGGGACCAAGCACCGCGAGCGAGGCGAAGAGGAAACCCACGCGCTCCCAATCGGCTGAATTCAAGGAACCGTTGAGCCAAATGAGGGCCTCGGATGCAGTCCGGATGTCCGCCCGGGTCATGAGGAAGTTCACCACCGCCCCCAACGCGGCGGCGATCCCGACGCCGGCGAGGATAAGCCGGTTGCCTGCCGCGTTCCCGCCCCGGCCGCCCGATCCGCCACCTGAACCCCCGCCGCCTCGCGACATGGCATAGATGACGAGCGCGACGCCGATTGCACCAGCCAGCGCCGCACCGGACACGGCGGCACCGGACGCGCCGAACACGACAATGGCCAGGACAGCCGCGGCACTCGCACCGTAAGTGATGCCGATGACGTCGGGGCTTGCGAGCGGGTTGCGGAGCATGGTCTGGAACAGCCCGCCCGAAAGGCCGAATGCCACGCCGATCAGGATTCCCAGCACGGCCCGGGGCAGTTTGTTTTCCATGACGATGAAGCTTGCGCCCGGGATCTTCTCGCTGCCGGTCAAAGGGGCCGCCAGGATCCTGAAGAAATCGGGGACGGTTACCGTGTAGCTGCCAAGGAGTACGGTCACCGCGAAGAGGACAACGACGCCGGTGCCCAGGAGTGCGGTCCTGTTGCGGGGGCTCACAGCGACACTCCCTTGCCTCGGCGGACGAGCCAGACGAAGACGGGAGCACCGACGATGGCCGTCATGATGCCCGCGGGAACTTCGCCGGGCAGGAGCACCACCCGGCCGATCACGTCCGAAACCAGAAGGAGGGCCGGGGCGAGAACCATCGAGAACGGCAGGATCCAGCGGTAGTCCGGGCCCGTGAAGAAGCGCATTGCGTGCGGAACCACGAGTCCGACGAATCCGATGGGACCGGCCATCGCCGTGGCTGATCCGCAGAGCAGAACGATGCCGAGCGCGGCCACGCCCCTGGCCAGGGCCACGTTCTGGCCGAGGCCCCGCGCAACATCGTCACCAAGGGCAAGACTGTTGAGTGTCCGGCCACTGCCCAGCACGATCACGGCCCCAAGCAGCAGGAACGGCAACCCGTTCAACACGATGGACCAGTCGGTGCCGGCAATTCCACCGACCTGCCAGAAACGGAAGCGGTCCAGCGTGTCCTGGCTCGAAACCAGGATCACGTTCGTCAACGAGTAAAGCCCCGCGCTCAGCGCCGCCCCCGCCAAAGCGAGCTTCACCGGCGTCGCACCGTCACGCCCCAGGGACGCAATCAGATAGACGACGACGGCGGCCGCGGCGGCGCCGACGAAAGCGAACCAGATGTAGCCGCTCGCCCCCGAAATACCGAAGAGGTAGATCCCGGCGACCACGGCCAGTGCCGCACCCGCATTGACGCCCATGATGCCCGGGTCAGCCAGGGGGTTGCGGGAAACTCCCTGCATCGCGGCGCCTGCAAGGCCAAGGGCAGCCCCCGCCACCAAACCGAGCACAGTGCGTGGAATGCGGGTGTGGACCACGGCATGGTTGCCGTCCGCGGGGTTGAACTGGGTGAGTGCTTGCCACACGGTTTCAAGGGACATGCCCCGCGCGCCGGTCGCGAGCGAGGCCGCACACACAAGCCCAAGCACGACGACGGCGGCCACCAGCCAGGCGGCTTTCGCGCGAACTGGCTGGTCGTGCCCTTTGGAGTCGCTGTGAGGGGCAGGAGCTGCCAGTTCGCGCGCGGGGCCGTCCGCGGAAGGCGGGCCCGCCGTCGTCGTACTCTGTGTCATGTCGGGTGATCCGCTTACTTGGCTGCCGCGTCGGCGCCTTTGGCCAGCTGGGGCAGGAACATGTCCAGCGCCCACGGCAGGCTTAGGGGCGAGGATGCGGAGATTGCCAGAGTGAGGGTGTTGTCGGAGCCGGCAACCAAGGCGCCTTTCTTGATCGCCGGAATCTGGCCGAGCAGGGGGTCCTGCTTGATCTGGTCCGTGGTCTTGGAATCCGGCACCCAGGTCACGAAAACGTCCGAGGAAAGCTCGTTGGCCTTTTCCGCGGACCACGGAACGAAGAACTCCTTGGGACCCTTGCTGGCGTTCTCCACCACGGGGGCGAGCTTCATGCCGATTTCGGACAGGAAACGCGGACGGTTGTCGTTGGCTGTGTAGACGTTGATGCCGTCGCCCTTCGCAGGCTCAAGGTTGCCGTAGATGAAGGATTTGCCGGCGAGCTGCGGGAACGCGGAGACCTTGGCCTTGATGGTGGCCTCGGTGTCCGAGACGAGCTTGGCGGCCTCCGGGCTCTTACCCAAGGCCTTGCCGATGATCGTGGTGGCTTCCTGCCACGGCGTGCCGTACGCGAGTTCGGGCTGCGCCACGACGGGGGCAATTTCCGAGAGCTTCTTGTACTCGGCTTCGGTCAAGCCCGAGTAGGCGGCAAGGATGACGTCCGGGGCCAGCTTGGCGACCTCAGTGAAGTTGATGCCGTCTGCCTCGGAGAACTGGACCGGGGCCTTCGCGGTGCCGAAGCCGGCGCCCAACTTCTCCAGCGCTGCGTCCTTCCAGGGAGTGGAGCCCTTGTCATTGTTCCCCCAGGCGACCTTGGGCACCCCGACCGGTACGACGCCGAGAGCCAAGGCGACATCGTCATTGACCCACGAGACGGTCACCACGCGCTGCGGTTGCGACTTGATGGTGGTGTCGCCGAAGACGTTCTTGATGGTGACCGGGAACTGGCCGCTTGAGGCCGGCATGGTGGCTGAACCGGCGGTGGTTGAGTCCGTTGAGCAAGCGGTGAGGGACAGTGCGACGGCGGCAAAGGCTGCCGTCGCTGAACCTGCGGTCTTCAGCAGGGCACGGCGTGAGGGGCGGGAAGCCACGGGACTCCTTAGGTAAGTGATGCAAACCTAAGTAAGGCTAGCCTACCCTTTCGATAATTACGAAACGTTTGAATCACGTAATTACTTTTGTACTGCCCAGGCCTCCCAACGCCCGCTCACCTATGGGCACCAAAACCCCAACGCCCGCTCACCTATAGCCCCCCGGGGGTTGTTGGACACCAAGGACGACCTTTGCAAAGATGACAGAGCCGGTTGATTCAATGAACTGCGCCGGGGCCGTAAACGCGGTAAAGATCGAGAGGATGAGCATGCGCACTGCACACGTTGGCGCTGCCATGGTTTGCGAGGTGGCCGTGTCGGCCTACTTGGCGTCTCCCCCTGCGTCGGCCATCCCGCTCGGCGGCAAGGGAAACTAAACCCACCGCCCCCGCACTAGATTCACGCGAAGGCTTTCTTCGCCGCGCCCTCGGATCGCCAGACGCCAGCGTCCTTCCTCTTCGGAGCCCAAAACGATCTGAAAGAACTTCGCCGTGCAGAAAATCACCGCCCAGCAAATCCGTTCCTCATTCATCAATGCGAGCCGCTCGGAGGCCGCCAAACTCAGCCTCCCGAAGGACTTCGATTCCCTAGACTGGGACAACCTCGAATTCCTTGGCTGGCGCGACGAGAAGATGCCGATGCGCGGCTATCTCGTCCTTCCGAATGAGGGTTCCCTCACTGGCATCATGCTCCGCGCGCCCGAGGGAGGCTCCGGCAAGAAGCGTTCGGTCCTTTGCGAACTGTGCCGCGACGTGTTTTCCAAAGACGATGTTTACCTTTGGGTTGCCAAACGCGCAGGCCAATCGGGTCGCGACGGCAACACGGTGGGGACATTGATCTGCGCGGAATTCGGTTGCTGCACCAACGTCCGCAAGGAGCCCCCGGCGAATGAGATCAATCCGGACCCGGCCGCCGTCGTCGTTCGCCAAATCGCCGGACTGCAGTCCCGGACCGCCCAGTTCCTGGGGCGGGTCCAAGGAAAATAGGCGCCCCGCGGACGCTCGCTCACCTCAGGTGAGCGGGCGTCCGTCCAAAACCCCACATAGGTGAGCGGGCGTCGGCCGGAAGCGCGACATACGTGAGCTAGCGTCGGGGCTAGCGGAGCACGATGTCCACGGGGTTGGCCTCGGAACGCCATTCGCCGGGCACGCCGGGGCCGCCGATGACGGGAGCAGTGAGCACGCCGGAGCGGTTGGTCCGTTTGTCGCGCAGGATTTCGGTGACCGAACCAAGATGCCGGGAAAGGTCGATGACGTTTTCGGGCGCGGCCAACAACAATTGGAAACCGAACTCGTGCAGGGCCTTGATGCCCGCACCGGCGAACTCCTCCGAGGCCAGGACGAACGCCTCATCCATCATCACCGTGCCGTAGGTCGTGAAACCCTGCTCGGCGATGCCCAACTGGTAGCTCAGGGCCGCGGCCATGATGAACGCCGTGAATCTCTGCCGCTCGCCACCGGACATCGAGCCGGTGTCCGCGTGCATGTACACCTCGGTCTTCCTGCCACCCCGCGGGCCTTGGACGGAGCGGTGTTCCTTGCACTGGATGAAGAGATGCCCGCGGACATCGAGCACTTCGGCTCGCCAACGCCGGTCCTCGGGGGTCTGCGAACCGAGCCGTTTGACCAGCGTCTCGAGCGACTTGTAGCGGTTGGTGAGTTCGACGTCGTCGTCCGCTTGTGGCGGGACGCCGGCACCCGAAGCTGCGCCCGCCGCGCGGGACGGCCGCGAGTGGCGCGTCTTCAACGCGTTCTGGATCGCGTCCTTGAACTGCTTTGCGGTGCCGGGCAGCGTCTGCTTGATGTCGAGTTCCAGGAAGCTCCCCTCGTGGAAATTGACCTCCGATAGGATGCCGTTGAGGGGCAGGATGCGGCTGGTGATGGCGCGGCGTTCCTCGTCGAGCAGGTGGAGCAGCGTGCTGAAGGATTCGTGCGTGCGCTGGTTGAAGAACTGCCGGAATTCGGCTTCCTGGGCGGGCAATCCTTCACTGACGATCTGGTGGTAACGGGACTCGAACTCCCCCGCGGCGCCGATCGAGGTGCCGTGGTCCGCGGAAATCGCGGTGCCCCATTCGCGCACGAATCCTTCGAACATGCGCGTCAGCCGCTCGGCCAGCGCCTGCCCCCGCGACTCGGTGGCGTGCAGTTCGGCCAGGAGCTTGCTCCGGACTTCGGCAGCCAGGGTGTCCAGTTCGTGGAGCTCACCTACCGCGCCGAATGCGCTGAAGTACGGCTCGAGGGCAGCGGCGGTAGCGCCCGACGGCGGCGCCTGGTCCAGGCGGTTGCGTGCAGCATCCAGGAGGGCGTCAGCCGTGGTCATCTGCTGGTCGAGCGTCTTGTATTCGCTCTGCAACACCGCCGCCGACCCTGTGGAGGACTGGTGCTTTTCGCGCACGGCCTCGATGTTTGCCCGCAGGGGTTCCAAGTCGGCCTGCGCGGCCAAGGCGTCCTTGAGCCGCTGTTCGATCCTCGCGAGCTCCTCCGCGGCCACCGCTGCGGAGACCTGTTCCCAGCCACGCTCATCGTCGGCGATGCGGCGCAAGGCTTCGAGCTGGCGCGTCATGCCCTGGTGGGAATCTTCGCGGCTTTGGGCAAGTTCCGCGGCTTTCAGAAGCTCGTTTTCGAGCTCGCCGACCTTCGCGGCCACGAGCTCCAGCTTGGAAGCGTTGTCGAAGCCGAGAACGTAGTCCTGCCGGCTCGTGAAGCGGTCGTCCTTCTCGACGGTGTGCCTGTTGCGCTTGACCACTCCGCCCAGGCTCAAGCCTTTGTCCAGCTTCGCGAGCTCGTCCGGGTCTTCGACGCAGGGGTAGGCGAAGTCGATGGCGATCCGCTCACGGATCCATTCACCGGCGTCGGCGTTCGCCCCCAAGGTGAGGATGTTCAGCTTCGTCAGCAGCTCGCCGTCGGACACGTCCTCCACAGCCAAAGCGCCGCCCGCGACCGGTTTGGAGACGTCCACTGCCCGCAGCGCGCCGCGGATGGAGTTGTCGTTGAGATAGCGCGTGACGGCTGCAAAGTGCTCGCCCGGAACCAGCAACGTCGTGGCGAGGTTCCGCAGGGCGCGCTCGGCCGCGGGCCGCCACTGTTCCTCGCCCTCGGCGAGGTCGATCAGCTCGCCTCCAAACGGCATGCGGTCCTCGGGAACGCCGGTGGCTGCCGCGATTGCGGCGCGGTTTTCGATGCTCGACGGCGGCAGCAGGGACTTGCGCGTCTTCAGCGAGACGAGTTCCTGCTGGGCTGCGGCGAGCTCGCGTTTCTTGGTGGCGTGGCCGTCGAAGGCTTCGAAACGGAGTTCCCGCAGCGCCTCCGAATCGTCCTTGAGTTCGGCGGAGCGGCTCGCGGCCTGCTCGTGGGCCTGCTCCCAACCCTCAGCCGTCCACTCGAGGTTGAGTCCGGCGTCGGCCAGTGCTTGGCGGGCCGCTTCCTCCACCTGCTGGCGGAGCTTGAGGCCGACCCGGGCATTTTCGAGCGACTGCTCGATCGCCGAAATCGCGTTACCGCCCTGGTTGTTGTAATCCGATTCGAGCTGGCGAAGGTCCCTGGCGAGCGCGTCCCGGACGCCTCGTTCAGTGCTGAGCTCCTTGGCTTTCGCCTGGGCAAGCTCCTTGAAACGGGCCAAAGTCCTGGCATGGACCGTGACCGAGAGCTGCTGCTTGTACGCGTCGAATTCTTCGCCGCTGAGCTCCCGGAGCCGGTTGGCCTCGAGCAATGACTGGGCATACTCCTTGTTCATCCCGGGCACGGGGGCGAGCTGGTCGCGCTGCTGGCGAACGTCCTCCAGCCGCTGCCTGATGGACATGAGGTTGCTGAATTCCTCGACGACGTCGTCCGCAGCCGTAAGCGTCGCCGGCGCGTCGAGCACCTGGTCGCGGAAGAACGTGTTGACGCTGCCTCCCAGCCCCTTGCCGGCCTGGATCACCCGCAAAAGCGGGAGCGCCTGGTCCGAGTTGATCCCGAGAAGCCGGCGGAAACGCTCCGCGAAGGCCTTGTGCACATCGAAGATCTGGGCGTCCGGGAAGATGGTCTCCAACGCGCCCTTCGTGAAGCGCTTCTCCGCGATTCCCTCAATCGCGCCGAGATCCAGGGGCTTGTTGTCGATCAAATAGAACCGGCCGACGCTGGACTCCGTGCCGTTCTTGGGCAGGTCAAAGAGGGCCGAGATGGTGGTCTTGGTTCCGGCCGCGTTGTCGAACGTCAGCGCGACGGCGGACCACGTGGCACCCGGTCGCTGGAAGGCACTCGCCGAACCCTCACCCACGGCCTTGTCGCCCACTTTTCCACGCATGTACGTGAACGTGGTCCTCTTGTCCTCCACAGCCCCGCCGGCCCGCTGTGCAGCAGCCTCGTTGGAGCGCGGACGGGCATCGAAGACACGCAGCATGGCATCGAACAGCGTCGACTTGCCGACGCCCGAATTGCCCGTGAGTAGGGTGCCGTTGCGGTCCACGTGCATCGTGTGGGCGCCATGGAACGTGCCCCAGTTGACCACCTGGACCAAGGCGAGGCGCATCTGGCCCGGGTTCGTGAGTTCGCCGATCGGAAGCATCGTCGCTATGGTCACTTGGCTGCCTCACTGGTGGTCTTCGCTGTTGTGGTCGCGTTCTTTGTGGTCGCGTCAGTCGTGGTCGCCTCTGCCTCCGCAGCCGATGCCGCCCCCGCCCCTTCGCCGGCCGGCACTGCTGCAAGCAGCAGGCCGTCCGGCTCCGATAGGCCCGATGCCACTCCCTGGGCGGCTCCGGCTGCTGCGGCGTTGTCAGGGTCACCATCGGCGGCATCCACCTCGTCAGCGTCGTCGGGTGACTCACCGTCGTCGTCCGCGTCTGGTAGTTCGATCAGGGGTTCCGTACCTGATTCGTCGGCGGCTACTGCGATCAGCGCTTCGATTTGGGCCGGGATGTCGCCGATGTTTTCGAAGGGGAGGGCTAGCGGGAGGGCCCTGGAGATCGCGAAGGTGTCTTCGATGCCCGTGGGTAGGAGGAGTTGGCGGGCCAGGAGCTTCGTGACTGTGCGATTCACGACGTCGGTGTCGCGGAGGGCGTCTTGTTGGCCGGATGGCTGGTAGTGCGCCACGAGTTCGGCGATTTCTTCGCGGGTGATCACAGGGTCCGTCTGGGCCGTGACGTGGCGGTCGAGGAGGAGCCTCAAGCGCAGAAGCACGATGGTTTCCACCCGGCTCAACGCGCGCTGTTGGCGCAGGATGCTCGAACGGGTGCTTCCTCCGATGGCTTCGGGATCGACGGGTCGGAGCACCGCGATCTTGCGCTCGTGGTCCAGTTGCAGGTTCAGGAAAAGCTCGGAAAGCCTGCTGCGGAGGATCACTTGGTTGTCCAGCAGGGTGGTCCAGAGCTTTTCGTCGCGACCGCCGTCGACGTAGGGGCCCTTGAGTAGCCGCACGAGGGCCTGCCGGACCTTCATGGGCAGCACGCCGGTGTCGCCCGGGAACAGCGCAGCGCCGTCGACGAACGTGTCGCGGGGCGTGACCCGGAACGGGTCCGGGTGGACATGTCCATCGGTGGGCACATCCCGACGAGCATGCCCGTCTTCCGCCCCAGTCAAGGAATGCGCATGTCCATCCTGGGAAGTCTCGGAGCGGACATGCTGCGTTATGTCCACCCCTTGCTCCGAAGAGGGGGCATGCTCGGTGGGGTGGGCGTCAGTCATCGGAATCCTTAGTCAGCGTCACGAGCGGCAGGTACGCGGTGCGCGTGCTGCCATCGATTTGTTCGAAGTCGATGTTTTCCCAGGCGCCCCGGTCGAACGCCGCGCCACCGTGCAGCGCTTCGGACAGGAGTGCCCGGACGGTGTTGATGTGCCGTTCTTCCTCCGGGAGGTTCGCCCAGGCCCCGGCCAGTGTGGAGGCGCCCGCCAGGGCAGAGCGGACGACGGCGGGCCTTGCCTTCGCGGAACGCAGCGAACGGACCCGGTCCGAATCGCTGAAGGCGATCGGGTCGGCGAGCTTCGGCGGCGCAGCGAACTCGTCCGGATCGAAGAGCTTGACCATGGCGAGCGATTCGAATCCCGCATTGAACAACACCGGGCCGCGGACCAGGCCGGGACGGTCGCGCTCGTAGGGCATGGACCGGATAGCCTGTTCGGCTTCGCGCAGGACCTGCCGGAGCCGGACGGACTGGCGGATGTCGTCGCTCTGGATGTAGTTGTTGAGGCTTTCGGACAGCCGGCCGTAGATGCGCTGGATCTGGCTGTGCTGGGTACGCAGTTCCGCCACGAGGTTCTTGAGGGTTTCGCGGTCCTCATGGCTGAGGTCATCCGCGAATTGTCGGCTCAACACGTCGCCGATCGCCGACCGGAAGCGCAACTGTTGCTGCGGGTCCTCAAGGAATGCCGTGAAGGAGCGGAACGTGCGGCCTTCGGGACTCTGCCGCAAGCGCTTATCCGCCTCCAGCACCTGCGCCATCGTGGCACCCTTGCTGAGCGACTCCTCGATGATCTGGTTGCGGAGCTCGCCCACCAGTTCTTCGATGCGGTCACGCATCTTCTTGTAGTCGGCAGGCAGGCTCGCCGCAAGGTCCAGGATGTTCCCGGCGGCTTCCACGGCTTCCTCATCGTCCAAAAGACCGTCGAAGTCGCCGGAACTGATGTCTTCGATCAGTTGCTGGCGCTCCTGGATCTCCTCTTCGAGGGATTCCAAGCGGGCGCTTTGGTCCGGGTTCGTCTCGTTGGCGAGCTTTTCGACGTCGCCCAAGAGCGTCCCGAGGCGGGAACCGTTGAGGGTGGACCGTTCGCTGGACAGGCTGTCCAGGAATGCCAGGACGCGCGCGGCGGCCTCGGTGACTTCGTAGACGATCTGGCCGGACTGGCTGCGACGGGTCAGGAACTGCTTGCGGGTCCATTCGTCGGCAAAAGCCTTGCCACTCCCCTGCCCGCCCAGCCCGGGATCCTGCCTGCGGAGCTGATCCAGGAAAGCGTCGACGTCGGCGTGGAACTCCTCGAGCGGAAGCTGCGGCCTCGTTCGGGTGAAGGATGCCTGGAGCACCGCGATGACCCAGGGCGCCGAGCGGGTGAGGGCCCACGCGGGGCCTTTGGTCAGGAGTTCGAGGTCTCTGAGCCGTGCGCTGATGGCATCGGCGGAGGACATTGCTGAGCGGGACACTTACTCTCCTTCAGCTGCCGCGGAACCTTCTGGCAGCGGAAATCCCGAAAACTGCCCCGTACAAGGTTAACGCAGGGTGCGTCGCAACCCTTCCGTGATCTACCTCCCGGTAGGGTTTCGATCGCGTATCAACCGGCGCGACGCCGGTGTCGTTGCTGGCTGAACCGCCGATGCCGACCCTAGTGTCTACACCAACGACGCCGACACACCGACGTCGACTTTGGCAGCGTTGCGGAGGGGACCCAATGCAGTTCGACTTGACGACCTTAGACACCAGCACTTATGTCTTCGTGGGAACACTAATCCTTGGCCTGGTTCTGGCAGCCTTCATCGCGGTAGCCGCCATGGCCACGCTCGCGTTGGTCGGAGCCGGAAGCCTCGCCTGGTACACCGTGAAGAACGTGCTCGGCGGGCTGGTCCACGGCATCAATTTTGCGTGGGACCAGCTTGTCCACCAGGCCGGAAAGGTTGAACTTCCGGTCGATTTCCCAACCCAAACCGCCCCTAGCACAGGTACCTACCCGCGAGTAGCATTGAGGGACAGCTGAAGGGTCCACCACCCGAGGCGGATCCTGGGCTCGAAACCGGCACAACCGGCAAGAGGAGTCCTCCCATGACCTCCGCCACCGACAACAAGAGCAACGGCGTCACGGCCGCAGAAGCCCGCGCAGTCGCCGAGGCCGCCCGCGACACCGAATGGAACCGTCCGAGTTTCGCCAAGGGGCTGTATCTGGGCGACTTCGACCTGGGACTAATCCATCCATGGCCCCAGGCAAAAGCCGAGGACGTCGAGCGCGGCGAAGAGTTCATGGCGAAGCTGACGGAGTTCTGCGGCACGATGTCCGGCCGCGTGATCGAACGCGATGCCAGGATCCCGGACGATTACCTTGCAGGCCTCACCGCGTTAGGCGTTTTCGGCATGAAAATTCCGCGCGAGTACGGTGGCCTGGGCCTGTCGCTTGTCTATTACGGCCGGGCGTTGGCGCTGTTGGGATCAGTCCATCCCAGCCTTGGCGCTCTGCTGTCGGCCCACCAGTCCATCGGCGTCCCGGAGCCGGTCAAAGTCTTCGGCACGCCCGAACAAAAGCAGGAATACTTGCCGCGGTGCGCCGCGGGCGCCGTCACGGCCTTCCTGCTGACAGAGCCCGACGTCGGCAGCGACCCCGCCCGGATGGGCTGCACCGCAGTGCCAAGCGACGACGGCGAGTCTTACGTTTTGGACGGCGTCAAACTTTGGACCACCAACGGCGTGATCGCCGAACTGGTAGTGGTCATGGCGGTTGTTCCTTCCCGCACTGCTCCCGATGGCACGGTGCTCAAGGGCGGCATCACGGCGTTCGTCGTGGAAATGGACTCCCCCGGCATCACGGTGGAGAACCGCAACGCCTTCATGGGCCTGCGCGGCATCGAGAACGGCGTGACCCGCTTCCACCAAGTCCGCGTGCCGGCAGCCAACCGTCTGGGCCGCGAAGGCCAGGGACTCAAGATAGCGCTCACTACCCTCAACACTGGCCGTCTCTCCATCCCCGGCCTCTGCGTGGCGGCGGGCAAGTGGTCGTTGAAGATCGCCCGCGAATGGTCCAACGCCCGCACGCAATGGGGCCGTCCGGTCGGAAAGCACGAAGCCGTCGGCAAGAAGATCGCGTTCATCGCCGCCACCACCTTTGCGCTGGAAGCCGTCTTTGAACTTTCCGCCGAGATGGCCGATGCCGGCCAGAAGGATGTGCGGATCGAGGCCGCGCTGGCCAAGCTTTGGTCCACTGAGCTGAGCTACACGGTGGCCGATGAGTTGGTGCAGATCCGTGGTGGCCGCGGCTTTGAGACGGCGGACTCCTTGGAGGCCCGCGGGGAGCGTGCCGTGGCCGCCGAGCAATTGCTGAGGGACATGCGCATCAACCGGATCTTCGAAGGCTCGTCCGAGATCATGCGGCTCCTCATTGCCCGCGAAGCCGTCGACGCCCACCTTTCGGCCGCGGGCGAGCTCGCTTCCGCGGACGCGACGCTTCAGGAAAAGGCGCGTGCCGCCGTCGGCGCCTCGGGTTTCTATGCCAAATGGCTCCCCAAGCTGGTGGCCGGGGCGGGCCTGGATCCCCGGTCCTACGGTGAGTTCGGGCGTCTCGCGAAGCAACTGAGGTATGTGGAGCGGGCTTCGCGGAGGCTCGCCAGACAGACGTTCTACGGGATGGGCCGCTGGCAGGCGAGGCTCGAATACAAACAAGCGTTCCTCGGCAGGATCGTGGATATCGGAGCTGAGTTGTTTGCCATGGCAGCGTGCTGCTCAAGGGCCGAGATGCTGCTTCAGACCGCACCGGAGCGAGGCGCGGCGGCGTACGAACTTGCAGAGGCCTACTGCGAGCAGGCCCGGATTCGCGTGGATGGATACTTCGATCAGTTGTGGCGGAACACCGACGACGTCGATCACGAGTTGTCCTCGAACGTGCTCGCGGGCGACTACGCCTGGCTTGAGGCCGGAATCCTTGACCAATCAGAAGGAACGGGCCCATGGATCGCCGACGCCACCCCGGGCGCCTCGCCGAAGGAGAGCCTGCACCGGAAGTACCGCTAGCCGATGTCGCCGTCGAGATAGTACCAACGACGCCCGATCCGCTTAAAGCGGCTGTTTTCGCGCTGGACTCCGCGTTCGCCGTCGGACCTGTAGTGCGCCGCGAACTCGACGGTCCCGTCGGTGTCCAGGGGACCGCCCCGGCGCGTCGCCAAGATGTCCAGCCGGCGCCATTCAATATCCGGGTCCAGGTCCAGGGCGACGGGCCTCGTGTCAGGGTGCCAAGTGCGCAGAAGGTAATCGCCATCGAGGACCACAAAGGCCGAGTAGCGCGAACGCATGAGCTGTTCCGCCGTTGGCGCATCGGCGTCTCCGCGGTGGAAGCGTCCACAGCATTCGGTGTACTGCTCCCCCGACAAACAAGGGCAAGCGCCTAGGCGGAGGCGGGCCGGATCGACTGGCATTGAAGCCCTATCTGGAAGAGAACATGAGAGCTAGGTAACAAATTTTGTCACAGCAGATAACAGCTTCGAAACAACCTCGGCGAGCCGGAGTTTGGCTGATGATTCCTTACGATTTCGCCCTTAGGCTAGAAGACATGCCCGCAGACCTTCGGTTGCGGCGTCCACCCCACAACTCTGGCTTGAGGAGGCTACGTGGAGGATCCAACAACACTTGGCCTCAATCTGACTTTTTTCGGAACTCTCGGGGTGGCTTTGCTGATGTCCCTTGGTTTGGGCCTGCTGATCGTGGTCACCTTGGTGCTTGCCGGCGTCGCGAAGCTGGTTTGGATCATCCTGCTCGCCATGGTGGGGATCTTCCCGAAACGCCATGCCGAACCGGTGGTACACCTGCCCCCGAGGCCCCGGCGCACCCCCTCCGCGCTGGCGGATTCCGAGGAATCGGCGACGGCGGAAGACTTACTGGACGCGGGGCTTTTAGTCCCTCGGAAATCGCGTCCTGGAATGATTGCGACCGTCAGGTTGCTGTGGTCTGCTGTCCGGAACGTCCCCTGGAAGTCGCTCGTCAACCCCCGGACGTGGCCTAAACCCGCCCAGGTCAAGGCCGGAATCACGGCCGCAGCCACAACCCAGGCCAAAGAACATCCCTTTGTGGTTGCGGTGAAGCAGGATCCTCTGGCCATGAACAGCGAATGGGCCGCCGCCGTCGCCGAGGCTGACGCCAGGGCCGCGGCCCGCGAAGCTGAACGGGCGCAGGAAGCGGGAGCTTCTGACAACGAACCGCCAGCTTCCGGCGAACCCGCCGGAGGGAACGCCGCGGAGTCGTCCGAGACGTCCGCGCCGGTGCGCGAACACCGGGAAGACCCCCATGGCGGCAAGCCTGTCTCGTCCGGCCGCGTGACGGCCTCAGCTGGGGCGCGCCCCAGGGCCTAGCGTCCGCAGCGCCCAACTGACTCGCACTAGGTGTCGTTTTGACGTGCCAAAACGACAACAAATGCGAGCTAGTTGGGGCCGGACCCAAGCTCAGGCGGCCAATTGCCTGAACCCTGCCCCGTGGTAGATGAGGGGCTCGGCGTCATGATTGATCTCCACGGACTTCACTTCGAGGACGACGATCGCGTGGTCGCCCGCAGGGGTTTCTGAGACCACTTCGCATTCAAGCACCAGCGCCGCGCCGTCGATCGACACCGCACCGGCGTCGCTCGTTGACGTCGTGAGGCCCGAGAACCGGTCCTGGGTCCGCGAAGAGAGCTGCAGGCACACGGCTTCCTGGCCCTGGGCAAGGATGGAAACACCCAGTCGAGGGGCGCGCCGGAGCTTGGGCCACGTCGTGGAGGAGTTCTGCACCGCAAACATGACCAGGGGTGGTTCGAGCGAGACTCCCACGGTGAAGCTCGATGCCACCAAGACCTCGGGCGCAAAGCCGACCAGGGCACTGAAGGCCGCCACGCCTGAGGGAAATTGCGCGAATGCCTGCTTGATCGAAGCGGCTCCATCCACCGTCGCCTGGGTCATGGCGGGTTCCTTCCTCTGTAGTTTCGTGCCTGCCTTTCTACTAATTCACTCGATGCCGATAACGGCAATATTTGTGTATTCACGTGTCGATTGAAGTCAATTCTTAATTCGTCATGCGCTGTTTTCATTACCCCGCAATACGAAAAGCGAAGAATTTGTACGTTTTCCGAGTGCGCCGGCCACGACATGTGTAGCGTCGTGTCAATCCATTGCACAGCCTTGATTTTTCACGGAGGAAGCCGGAGATGAGCCTCAACGAGCTTCGAACCCTGGGACGCACAGGCGCCCTGATCAGCCCCCTTACCCTGGGAACCCTCAACCTCGGGACGGGTTCGGCGCCCACGGGCGCCGAAGAAAGCATCCGCATCATCCATGCGGCGCTCGACGGCGGCATCACCAGCGTCGACACCGCCGACATCTATTCCCAAGGCGGGGCAGAGGCTATTGTTGGCCGGGCCCTTCATGGCAGGCGTGATGACGTTTTCCTTTCCACGAAGTTCCACGGGCAAATGGGGCCGAATCCCGCGCATGCGGGGAATTCCCGGCGCTGGATCATGAAAGCAGTAGAGGGCAGCCTGAATCGTTTGCAGACAGACCGGATCGACCTTTACCAGGCGCACCGTCCGGACTACAACACCGACGTCCTGGAAACCATCACGGCCCTCAACGACCTCATCCGGCAGGGCAAGATCCTCTACTACGGAACGTCGGTGTTCACGCCGTCGCAGCTTGTGGAGGCCCAGTGGATCGCCACAACGAACCACCTCATACCGCCCGTGGTGGACCAGGTGCCCTATTCCTTGCTGGTCCGCGCGAATGAGCGCGACGTCTTCGCGATCACGCAGCAGTACAACCTTGGCGTGCTCAGCTATGGACCGCTCGACGGCGGCTGGCTCTCCGGGAACTACCGCGTGGGTGTTCCCCAGCCCGAAAGCTCCCGCGCGTCGGCCGTTCCCGGGCGCTTCGACGTCTCGGCGCCGTTCAACAGGAACAAACTCCTCGCAGCCGATGCCTTGGGGCGCGTTGCCGAACGGCATGGACTGACCCTCATCCAGCTTGCTGTCGGTTTCGCATTGAATCATCCTGCAGTCAGCAGCGTGGTCATCGGTCCGCGCTCGGAGGACCATCTGGTCGATTACCTCAAGGGCGCGGATGTTGTCCTGAACGAAGCGGTCCTGGATGCCATTGACGATATCGTCGCGCCCGGTACCAACTTCCTGGAACGCGACGCGGGTACGGTCGTCCCGCACCTTGAATACGCGGAACTTCGACGCCGGTAATCGGCCGCGCGGACAATAGTCCAGGCCGCGCGCCGACTATACTCGTTCGCAATCATGACTAGCCTTCCGACCTCCGCCCAAACATCAAAAAGCGGCAATGTGCGCATTGACGCCTGGCTTTGGGCCATCCGTGCTTACAAGACACGCTCCGCAGCCACAACCGCGTGCAGGGCGGGGCACGTGCGAATCAACGGGAACCCGGTCAAAGCGTCCCAGTCTGTGATTATCGGCGACACCATCCGTGTACGGCAGCCCGGCTTCGAGCGCATCCTTGAGGTCCGCGGGCTCATTGCGAAAAGGGTTGGCGCCGAAGCAGCGTCCCATTGCTTCACCGACCACACCCCCGAGCGCCCCGCCGCGCCGGCACTCGGGCTGCCTCAACGCGACCGCGGCGCAGGACGGCCCACGAAGAAGGACCGGCGCGACATGCAAAAGCTCAAGGGACAGTAGTAACCCGCACTAATGGCCGGGCGGGAAGCTCGCCGCGCCGACCGGCGTCGGGCAGTTTTGTCCCTCGGCTCAGCAGGAGCGTGAGCGACGCGCAAAGCGACGGCGTAAAGTGGCAAGGGACGCCGATTCTGGACGCCGCGCTGCCGAAGGAGAGAACGTGACCATTGACTGGGACGAAAAAAGGGCCTTGCTACAGGAGCCCAACATTGCTGCCGTAACGCAGCTGTGCGACGAACTGATGGCCAAAAGGCCTGGTTCTTCCGTGCCTTACATCGATCCGGTGCATGACGAAGATGAGTGCCGGATCGTCACCCTCCAGACCAGCCCGGGGCGGGCCCCCACCTCGGGTTTCGTATCGCACCTCAATGACGACGACGCCGCCCGACGTGCGCAGCTGATCTATGACTCAGCCGACTTGGACGTCCGTTATGTCATGCCGTGGAACTGCTACCCATGGGTCCGCGACCCCGAACTGCCCCCGGCACTGAGCGCACAAGAGAAGACCGACGGTCTCCGCCCGTTCCGCCAGTTCCTCAAGATCAACAAGAGGGTTTCCGCTGTCGTCGCGCACGGCGCGGAGGCCGCCGCTTTCCTGGCACTCTTCGAGAAGACCTACCACTCGCCGCTCCGGCAGCACGGGATCAAGGTCTACAAGGCCAGCGCACTCGGTGGCCGGGCTTTTGCCCTGTCCGAGGCGAAGCAGCAGGAACTCCTGGCCAAGAACATCGAAACCTACAGGGACGCGATGCAGAGGGCGGGCATTCAGCACCTGTAGGGCGGGGAAGCCTTTAGGACGCCACGACGGCGCGGAGGACTTCCCGTGCCGTGTCTTCCCATCGCGGCAACACACTGCTCGCTGCCTCGGCTGCTGACTGCCAGCCCTCGCGTAGGGCAGCGTCGCTGAGCCATCTCCGCAGGAACTTCTCCAACGATCCGATTCCTGCGCTGAGATCGATCGCTTCACCGGCACCGTGGGCACCGAGCGCTTCGACGGCGCCGGTTCCTTTTCGGACCACTACCGGTATGCCGTGGGCCAGGGACTCTTGGACCACCATGCCGAAGGACTCCGAGTGTGAGATCAACAGACTAAGGTCAGCCCGGTTCCACTGGTCTTCCAGGGCCGGGCCGGAGAGCTCGCCTGTTGTTTTCACCCGTTTTTCCAGTCCATTCCGAAGGATGCGCTCCTGCACTGCCGCGGCGTACGAGGGGTCTGCTTTGGTGGAGCCAACAAGCGCCGCTGTCCACGCCAGGTCCTTGATCCGGGCCAGAGCGTCGACGAAAAAAATCTGGTCCTTATTGGGGAGCAGTGCGCCCACCATGATGAAGTGCGCTGCCGCCGCAGCGCCTCGCGGACCTGGGCGTGTTGGGCGATCTACCCCCGGGGTCGCCAGGTGCACGTCGCCCAACCCAAGGCTTCTGGCCGCTTCGGCGGTACGCGAGCCAGTGCAGAGAAGACCTGTCGCGGCGCGTAGCGCCCTCGTCCCAAGTGGGTCATCCGCGGACGGGGGCACGTGGAGCAACACCCAGACACGACGCCCGGCAGTGATTGCGGTCTCGATTTCCGTGGGAGCTCCCGAGGCAATCAGTCCGTCGACAATGTAGATAGCCTGTCCCTCTCCGGCAAGGGCGGCGGCAAAGCGGCTTCGGTCTCCGGCAGTTCCCGAAGGCCAGCCGCCGTCGAGCGTGCAGATCGAGACCTCTGCGCCCTGGGCGCGGAGGGCTTCAGCCAGCCTCGCGTTGTAGATGTTTCCCCCGGAACGATGTCGGACATTCGCGGGCAAAATCATGCGGATCTTGACCAAGGGCTGCTCCCCTCCATCGCTCACGTCGTTTGGCCCTTCTGTGCTCGGACCATGGTGCTGACCATATAGGCCGGGCGGCTGACGTGGAAGGCGAACCACATGTCCGGCACCGAGCATCGGCGGTAGATTGTGGGCATGGGACAGACTTCTTCAGACCGCCGGGATGTGCTCGCTGATTGGCTCTTGGGTGTCGCGGAATTCACGCACGCACACTGGTTCTTCGGCAACCTCTATGAGGCCGTCGTCAAAATCCCGGACCGGGTCGCGGCCTCGGCACCGAGCAGCGATCTCCCTCGAACCCCGTTTGGCTCTGGAAGCCCCGGGCGCTACTACGCGCCGATCGCGCCCCTCAGTGCCCCTGCCGCCGTCGCTGCCCTCGTCGCCGGCTGGAAGCATTCCGACAACAAGGCTTGGCTGATGGTGGGTGCGGCCAGCTCCGCAACGGGAGCCGCAGCTACGGCGTACCTGCTTCGGTCCGTCAACCCCAAGCTTTTCTTCAGCCCCTATCCGCTCGAAGAGACGCGCCGCAGGCCCCTGTTGAAGCGCTGGTACAGGGTCCACGCCCTCAGGCTCACGGCCAGCGCGGTTGCCTTGGCCGCCATCCACCATGCCCGGACGATCCGGCTCAGAAGCAACGGATAGGAATTCCGGATACACGTCCGTCGAAACTGACGATGGCGTCGAAGTGCTAATCGCCGCTTGCAGGTACCACTATGGCAACTGAGGGAAGGTTTGGCGGTTCCTGATCCGGGATTCGCCGAACTCAACTCCCACCCGGCCAATCTCCCAAGGCCCGCGGCCCCTGTGCAATGGCTTGCCCACTGCCACATGGGGTACCCAGCGAGGCGAACGGAACCCAAGGGCAGGGGAGCTGAGGATGAAGTCGTCGATATTGTCGACAAGCAGTTCATCCAGTAGCCCGTGAAGGGCGTGCACGAGGGAGACCTGAAAGTCACGCACCGAGGCGGGCACCTCTATTTCCAGCCCGCACACTCCGCCGCTGCCGAGGACAATGAGCCTGCCGGCGGTCCCGGAGAAGCCGTCCAGCACCGGCAGAGCCTCAAGCCACGCAACAGTCTTGAGCAAGGCTGACTCCGTGCTGGTGTTGCCTTTGGTCCAACCGGCCACGTCCCAGCAGAAGTCATCCAGGGCACCCAAGTGCAACAGCGTCATGTGCAATCCCTGCGGCCTGCGCAGGGCAAACACGTAGCGCGCCAACTCTTCATAGTCCGAAGGCCCCGCCCCGATACCGACCACCGGCACCTCCACCGTGATGGGCGGTGTTACCTGCGTCGTTGAATCCCCTCCCCCGCGCCGATGGTTGGCCATGGGAGTAATTATGCTCCCAACATTGACACCGCCCTGTGACCCGTGCCATATTCGTAGGGTGAACCTGTCAGACAGCCGGACAGCCGGACAGGCCGCCACTGGACAGCCAGCCGTCAGCCAGAAAGCTGCGGCTGGCCAGCGCACCGCCACAAGCGGCGCCGTCCCCCGGCCGGCCCAAGCGGCCAGGCTATCAAGCCCCCGGCCCCTCGCCCGCTTCAGTGCTGCGGAAGCCGTGTTCAGCGCCATCCGCCACGACATTGAAGACGGAACCGTGGAAGTGGGGGCCAAACTCAGCTCCGAAGCCACTCTGGCAGCACACTATGGGGTAAGCCGCTCGGTGATCCGTGAGGCACTCCGCTCCTGCACTGCGCTCGGACTGACGGTCACCAAGACCGGCAAGGGTACGTTCGTCGTCGCGGACCGGGTAGCCAATGACCTCACGCTCGGTCAATACTCGGCACGCGACCTCAACGAGGCACGCCCGCATATCGAAGTCCCGGCAGCCGGCCTGGCGGCGAAACGCCGCAGCCAGGAAGAACTCGAACACCTGAAGGAAATCGTCGGTTCAATGGCCGCCGAGACCGACCCTGAGACCTGGGTCAGCCTCGACGCCAGTTTCCATTCTGCCATCGCCCGCGCAAGCGGCAACAAGGTTTTCGAAAGCGTTGTCGCAGACATCCGCGAAGCCCTGGCCCATCAATCCGAAACCTTGAACATGGTGGCCGACCGCCAGCATGCTTCAGACGATGAACACCTCCGCATCGTCGAGGCCATCGAATCCGGCGACGCTCCCGCCGCCGAAGCCGCCATGGCCGACCATCTCAGCGCCGTCAGCGTTGCGTTGGACACCATCCTCAGCAAATGATCCACCAACTGAAGGAAGTCATGCCCACCCCGCATGCAACGCACACCGCCATGCCCGCACCCACCCCTGCGGCAACCACCCCACGCCACGTTCCCTTGGCGGAGCAGACCCGAGACGGCCTGGTGGAGAGCATCCACTACGGCTCCCTGATCGCCGTCGGGCCGGACGGCGAAACGCTCCTCGAAGCGGGCGAGCCCGACGCCGCGTTCTACCCGCGGTCCTCCCTCAAGCCGCTGCAAGCGGTCGCCATGGTCCGCGCTGGACTCAAGCTTCCCGGGAACCTCCTCGCCCTCACCGCGGCAAGCCACTCCGGCGCCGCGATGCACCTCGACGGTGCCGCACGCATCCTCGAAATGCACGGCCTGGACAAAAGTGCCCTGGAAAACAGCACCGACCTCCCTTACGGCACCGCCGAGCGCGAGGAATGGCTCCGCGCGGGCGGCAAGCCCACCCAGCTCGCACAGAACTGTTCCGGGAAGCACGCTTCCATGGCCGCAACGTGCGTCATCAACGGTTGGCCTGTCCAGGGCTACCTTCATCCCGGGCATCCCCTCCAGGTGCTCGTCAAGGACACCATCACCGAACTCACGGGCGAAGACGCAGCGGCCATCAGCACAGACGGTTGCGGCACCCCGCTCTTTGCCCACAGCCTGCGCGGGATGGCCAGGGCCTACGGCCGTATGGCGGCTGCGGACAGCGCGGAGGCAGAAGGCCAGGTAGCCCATGCCATGCGCGCCTTCCCCGAGATGGTGGCCGGCGAGGGTCGCGACGTCACAGCGATCATGCGTACGGTTCCCGGGTTGCTCGCCAAGGACGGCTTCGAAGGACTCCAGCTCATCGGCCTGCGGAACGGCACCGGGGTCGCAATCAAGATTTCCGACGGCGGCGACCGCGCACGAATGCCCGTCACCGTCCGGGTCCTTGAGGAACTAGGGCTCGACGGCGGCCAGCTCGCCGCCCTTGCCAGCCCACCAGTGTTGGGCGGCGGCCACCCTGTCGGCGTACTCCGTGCCGCAAACTTCCTCGCATCCAACTGACGCAGCCAAACAAGCGCAAAGACCAAAGGACAGCAATGACATCTGCCGTGCACTCCATGACAATTCCAGGGTTCCGCTCGGAACACGATCTGCTCGGTGACCGCGACGTCCCTGCCGATGCCTATTGGGGCGTGCACACGCTGCGCGCCATCGAGAACTTCCCCATCACCGGCCACCCTTTGGCCAGCAACGCCAACCTCGTCAAGGGCCTCGCCGCTGTCAAGCTCGCCGCGGCCCGCACCAACCGCGAGCTCGGCCTCCTGGATGACGAGCGGGCGGACGCCATCGAGCAGGCGTGCCAGGACATCCTGGACGGCAAGCTCCACGAGCAGTTCATGGTGGACGTGATCCAAGGCGGTGCCGGCACCAGCTCCAACATGAACGCCAACGAGGTCATTGCCAACCGCGCCCTTGAAATCCTCGGCCACCCCAAGGGCGATTACGCCAGGCTGCACCCGAACGACCACGTCAACTTGAGCCAGTCCACCAACGACGTCTACCCGACCGCCGTCAACCTGGCCACCATTTTCTCGGTCCAGGGACTTCTTGCGGCTCTTCAGGAACTCCAGGTCGCCTTCGCGGAGAAAGGCCAGGAATTCCGCGCCGTGGTCAAGATGGGCCGCACGCAGTTGCAGGACGCCGTCCCTATGACCCTCGGCCAGGAATTCGGCGGCTACGCCGTGACCGTGGGCGAGGACCGCGCTCGACTGGCCGAGTCCCAGCTGCTCATCCACGAGATCAACCTCGGCGCCACCGCCATCGGAACCGGCCTGAATGCCCCCGTCGGGTACGCCGCCGCAGCCTGCCGGCACCTGGCCGAGATCACGGGCCTGCCGCTCGTCACATCGGTCGACCTCATCGAGGCCACCCAGGACGTGGGAGCGTTCGTCCACCTCTCCGGCGTGCTCAAGCGCGTCGCCGTCAAGCTTTCCAAGATTTGCAACGACCTCCGCTTGCTGTCCTCCGGACCGCGTGCGGGACTGGGCGAGATCAACCTCCCGGCTGTGCAGTCGGGATCGTCCATCATGCCAGGCAAGATCAATCCGGTGATCCCGGAAGTGGTCAGCCAAGTGGCCTATGAAGTCATCGGCAACGATGTCACGGTCACCATGGCAGCCGAAGCGGGACAGCTCCAGCTGAACGCCTTCGAGCCGATTATCGTCCACACCCTCCACAAGAGCATCTCCCACCTGGAAGCCGCGTGCCGCACACTCACGTCGCGCTGCATCCGGGGCATCACCGCGAATACCGAACGCCTGCGCCTCACGGTAGAGCAGTCGATCGGACTCGTCACGGCACTCAATCCGCACATCGGCTACGCCTCCGCCACCGCCATCGCCCAAGAAGCGCTGGCAAGCGGCAAGGGCGTCGCCGAGCTCGTTCTCGAACACGGCTTGCTGACCTCGGAGCAGCTCGATGAGCTCCTCCGCCCCGAACGCCTGGCCAACCTCAGCAACTAGGCTGAGCAGGGCAGAACGTTCGACGACGGCGGCAGTCACGTGCCGCCGTCGGGCCTGAACGCACGGACAGACCGGCCGGACGGCGAGATCCGGACCCCCAACAGGACACCCCCTAAGGATTCCCATGACCAATGCACCCATCACGGACCACACGGTCCCATCACAGGCGCACTCCACTGAAAAGCTCCTCCACGCCGAGGACTCGGGCTATCACAAGAGCCTGAAGCCGCGTCAGATCCAGATGATCGCCATCGGCGGTGCCATCGGCACCGGCCTGTTCCTGGGTGCCGGAGGCCGCCTCAATGCGGCGGGCCCTTCCCTCGTCATCGCTTACGCAGTCTGCGGCTTCTTTGCCTTCCTGATCCTGCGCGCGCTCGGCGAACTCGTGCTGCACCGACCGTCGTCGGGCTCCTTCGTCTCCTACGCCCGCGAGTTCTACGGCGAGAAGGCCGCGTTTGTCTCCGGCTGGTTCTACTGGATCAACTGGGCAACCACCACCATCGTGGACACCACCGCGGCGGCCCTCTACATGAACTTCTTCGGCAAATATGTCCCTTGGATCGGCGTCGTTCCGCAGTGGGCCTGGGCACTGATCGCGCTTCTGGTGGTGCTTTGCCTGAATCTGGTCTCGGTCAAGGTCTTCGGCGAAATGGAGTTCTACTTCGCGCTCATCAAGGTGGCCGCGCTGGTTGCTTTCCTGTTGGTCGGCACCTTCTTCGTCATCTTCGGCACGCCGGTACCGGGCCAGGAAGTCGGCTTCAGCCTCCTCACAGACCATGGCGGGATCTTCCCCAACGGGATCCTGCCCATGATCATCCTCATGCAGGGTGTGCTGTTCGCCTACGCCTCGATTGAACTCGTGGGTACCGCAGCTGGTGAGACGGAGAACCCCGAGAAGATCATGCCCAAGGCCATCAACTCCGTGGTCTTCCGCATCGCCGTCTTCTACGTCGGTTCCGTTATCCTCTTGGCGCTGCTGCTGCCGTACACCTCGTACGTCAAGGGTGTCAGCCCGTTCGTGACCTTCTTCGGCCACATCGGCGTGCAGGGCGTGGACGTGATCATGAACCTTGTGGTCCTCACCGCTGCCCTGTCTTCCCTGAATGCCGGCCTGTACTCGACGGGCCGCATCCTGCGCTCCATGTCCGTTGCGGGTTCCGCTCCAAAGTTCGCCCAGCGCATGAACAAAGCCGGCGTCCCCTACGGCGGGATCGCGATCACGGCCGGCGTCTCCCTGCTCGGTGTCCCGCTGAACTACCTCGTACCGTCCGACGCGTTCGAGATCGTCCTCAACGTCGCCTCCGTGGGCATCATCGTCACGTGGGCCACGATCGTCCTGTGCCAGATTCAGCTCAAGCGCTGGGCGGACAAAGGCTGGCTGAAGCGTCCGTCCTTCCGGATGTTCGGCGCCCCGTACACCGGCTATCTTTCGTTGCTGTTCCTCGTGGGTGTGCTGGTGATGGTGTTCATCGACTCTCCGCTCACCATGCTGGTCACGGCCATCGCCTGTGCGCTCATTGTGGTTGGTTGGTACCTGTGCCGCAAGCAAATCCACGAGATTGCCGCAGCCCGGGACGGCTTCACCGGCAGCTCCCCCGTGATCGCCAACCTGCCGGTTGCCGGCTCAGAGGACAAGATCTAGTCCCCTTGGCGTTATTGCCCAACTGACTCGCATTTGTTGTCGTTTTGGGGCCTGATAACGACAACAAATGCGAGTTGGTTGGGTGCCTGAAGCTGTGCGGCGCTTCGTCACCTGATTCCCGCGAAATGTGACCAGGCCGATTTGAAGGCCGGTGGCACTATGGATGAAGGACACCCCGCAGCTCAAAGGAGAGAATGCACGTGAAATTTGCCCGTTTAGGACCGGCCGGCCACGAGCAGCCGGTGGTCATCGCCACAGATTCCGAAGGCCTGGAAAAGTTCTTCGACCTGCGCCCGCTGACTGCCGACATCGACGGCGCGTTCCTCGCCGGCGGCGGTATCGCCGCCACGCAGGATGCGCTCGACGCCGGAAGGTTGCCCGCCGTTCACACCGAAGGACTGCGAGTCGGCGCCCCGATTGCCCGGCCAGGCACCGTCGTCGGGATCGGGCTGAACTATGCCGCGCACGCGGCGGAGTCTGGAGCCACACCGCCGGAAGTGCCCGTCGTCTTCCTCAAGCCTTCCAACACCGTCGCGGGACCATTCGACGCCGCCCCCATTCCGCCTTCGTCGGAAAAATACGACTGGGAAGTGGAACTCGGAATTGTCGTCGGACGGGAAGCCACCTATTTGGCAGACCTAGACGAGGCTGCAGCGTGCATCGCAGGCTACGTTCTGGCCAACGACCTGTCCGAGCGTGATCTGCAGCTCCCCGGCGCTGCCGGGCAATGGACCAAAGGCAAGACCCTCCCGCAATCCACTCCACTAGGGCCGTGGCTGGTTCCCGCCGACGAGATAGATGCAAGCGCACTACGGCTACGCACCTGGGTGAATGGCGAGGCTCGCCAAGACTCCTCCACCGCGGACCTGATTTTCGATCCCGCCACGCTTGTCCACCACTTGAGCCAGCACATGGTGCTGGAGCCCGGAGACGTCATTATTACGGGTACGCCCGAAGGCGTGGCATTGTCCGGCCGCTTCCCGTATATCCAGACCGGGGACATTGTAGAGATTGAAATAGAAGGACTCGGCCGCCAGCGCAAAGAGTTCCATCCAGCCACGTAACGCAACGCCCGCGCAACCCCTCAGTGGAGTCCCGCATAGTGGTGTAACGCCACGGTGGTTGTCTGCGTCGTTGCTG
>NZ_JARVRG010000053.1:0-32669 GCF_030209795.1 Arthrobacter sp. efr-133-R2A-63
TGTTCCTCAACGGTGACGGGATCCGCGGCCGGGACAACCAAGGCCGGCGCATCACGGACGTCAACTTCCTGCTCTACTTCAACGCCCACGACGACGAAGTCGGCTTCAAGCTGCCCTCGGACGAATACGCACCGGCGTGGGACATCATCATCGACACGGCCGGCGGCGGAGCGGACACCGAGCCCGTGAAGGCGGAAGCAGTCCTGGGCGTCGGAGCCAAATCACTCGTGGTGTTGAGGGCACACAGCGTTCCGGACACGGACCCCGACCATTCCGTAGCCGCGTCCCTTGCCGCGTTGTCGCAGACTGCCACCACCGAAACGGCCTCCTTGACTGCGCCGGCCACACCGGCACCGTCCACCAATCCTCTCCAGGCCGTACCGGAAGAGGCACCCGGACCGAAGAAGCACCATGCATCGGAGCCAAAGGCTGACCCCGAAACCAAGCCAGCCGCTGCGCCGAAAAAGCCCAGAAAGCCACGCGCCCACAAGAACGGGGGATCATGAGGACTCCCGTCTCCACGTACAGGCTCCAGATCAGGTCCTCGTTCACGCTCCAGGACGCGGCGGCCCTCACCGGATATCTGCGCGAGCTGGGGGTGGATTGGGTATACCTGTCGCCTATCCTGACGGCCGAGGAAGGCTCGGACCACGGTTACGACGTCACGGACCCCTCCACGATTGATGCTTCGCGCGGCGGCGCCGAAGGGCTCGCGGCGCTCTCCAAAGCGGCACGGGAAGCCGGCCTCGGAGTCCTCGTCGATATCGTCCCGAATCACATGGGAGTTGCCTCGCCCCCACAAAATGCCTGGTGGTGGTCCCTCCTCAAGGAGGGCAAGGCCTCCCGCTACGCGGAAGCGTTCGACGTCGACTGGGACTTCGGTGGCGGAAAGCTCCGGCTGCCGGTCCTTGGCAGCGATGACGACCTCGACAAGCTCGAAGTGGTCGACGGCGAATTGCGTTACTTCGACCACCGCTTCCCGTTGGCAGAAGGCAGCTACGCCGAGGGTGATGACGCCACGGACGTCCATGCGCGGCAGCACTACGAGCTGGTCGGCTGGCGCCGGGCCGACGACGAACTGAATTACCGCCGGTTCTTCGCGGTCAACACGCTGGCCGGGATACGCGTCGAAATACCCTGGGTCTTCGAGGAAGCCCACTCGGAGATCGCCCGATGGTTCCGTGACGGGCTTGTGGACGGGCTGAGGATCGACCATCCGGACGGGCTCGCGGACCCCGCCGGGTACCTGGAGCGCCTGAAGGAAACCACGGCTGGCTCCTATCTGCTCGTCGAGAAGATCCTGGAGCCCGGGGAAAGCCTTCCGGAGAACTTCGACTGCGAGGGAACCACAGGTTACGACGCCCTCGCCGACGTCGATCGCCTTTTCGTGGATCCCGACGCCGAAGTGCAGCTTGACGCCTTGGACGGCAGGCTCCGGGGCACCGGTTCCCCCGCCGATTACGAGGCCATGATCCACGGCACCAAGCGCCGTATCACGGACGGCATCCTGCATTCGGAAATCCTGCGGCTCGCGAGGCTCGTCCCGGAATCGCCGGAGTTGCCCCGCCTGGAGGTGGCTGACGCCCTGGCCGAGATCATCGCCTCGTTCCACGTCTACCGGAGCTACCTTCCCGACGGCAAAGACACCCTGGTGGAGGCCGTCGAGCGGGCTGCACGGACCAGGCCTGAGCTGGACCAGATCCTCAAAGCGTTGCTCCCCCTCCTGCTCGACGCCGGCTGTGAACTGGGCCGGCGGTTCCAGCAGACGTCAGGGATGGTCATGGCCAAGGGCGTGGAAGACACTGCGTTCTTCCGTTACACGCGCCTTGGAACGCTGACAGAAGTGGGAGCGGACCCCACGGAGTTCGCGTTGTCCACGGCTGGATTCCACGAACGCATGGCCCGCCGCCAGGCGCTGCTCCCGCTGTCCATGACCACCCTGACCACGCACGACACCAAGCGCAGTGAAGACACCCGCGCCAGGATCTCCGCCATCTCCGAGGCAGTCCCGGACTGGGAAGCCTTCGTGGACCGCATGCAGGAACTGGCGCCGATCCCCGACGGGCCACTTGCGGCGCTCGTATGGCAAGCCATCGCGGGTGCGTGGCCGGCCAGCCGCGAACGCCTCCAGGGTTACGTCGCCAAAGCAGCACGCGAAGCCGGCAACTCCACCAACTGGACGGAGCCGGACGAAGGTTTCGAAGCGAAGCTGGCCTCCGCCGTCGACGCCGTCTTCGACGTGCCGGAGGTGACGGCCGCCCTCGAAGCGTTCGTTGCACTTCTGGACCCGTATGGGACGTCCAACTCACTGTCGGCGAAGATTGTCCAGCTGACCATGCCGGGTGTACCCGATGTCTACCAAGGCACTGAGTTTTGGGATCGATCACTCACCGACCCCGACAACCGGCGCGCGGTCGACTTCGAACGGCGGAGGGCAGCACTCGCCGCCCTCGACGCCGGTGTCCAGACTGAAGCGCGGGACGAGTTGGCCAAGCTTCTGCTGACGTCCCGGGCACTGCGCCTACGACGCGACCGGCCGGAGCTTTTCGGTGGTTACAGTCCCGTCATGGCAGAGGGGCCCGCAGCCGAACACTTGGTCGCCTTCGACCGCGGCACCGCTTCCGACGGTGGCGGTGCCATCACTTTGGCTACCAGGCTGCCGCGGAAACTTGAGCGAAACGGGGGGTGGGAGGAAACTTTCATTCGGCTCGGGAGCGCGGTCCGGGATGAGCTCACAGGCAACAGTTACGCCCCGGGCGCGGTGCCCGTCGCAAGGCTGCTGCAGAGGTACCCGGTGGCTTTGCTCGTACCCATTGGCTAGCCAAAGCACCGACAAATGCGGGCCAACGAAGCCCGGACGAGACGATTGAGGGGGAGCGATGGCCGAGAAGACCAACGTGGGAAAACGGTTCGATGTATGGGCCCCGTTCGCAGAGTCAGTGACTCTGCTGGCGGACGGTCAGCACCACGAAATGCGATCGCACGACGACGGCGGCGGCGCGGGCTGGTGGGTGGCGGACGTACCCCGGTTGGCCGGGACTGATTACGGCTATCTGGTGAACGGGGAGGGACCCTTTCCCGATCCCAGGTCGCAGCGCCAGCCGGACGGAGTCCATGATCTTTCCCGCACCTTCGACTCCTCGTCTTATGCCTGGAAAGATTCGGACTGGGCAGGACGCGGGCTCGGCGGCGCGGTCATCTATGAGCTCCACCTCGGGACCTTCACTCCGGAAGGCACCCTCGACTCAGCCGCCGAAAAGCTGGACTACCTCGTTGACCTGGGAATCGACTTCGTGGAGCTCCTGCCGGTCAATGCCTTCAACGGCCCCCACAACTGGGGGTACGACGGCGTGCTGTGGTTCGCCGTCCACGAGGGCTACGGGGGGCCGGAGGCCTATCAGCGATTCGTGGATGCGGCGCATGCCGTCGGACTCGGCGTGATCCAGGATGTGGTCTACAACCATCTGGGCCCCAGCGGGAACTACCTACCGAAATTCGGCCCCTACCTGAAGTCCGGCGAAGGCAACACGTGGGGCGACTCGGTGAACCTGGACGGCTCCGGCTCCGACGAAGTCCGGCAATACATCCTGGACAACGCCGCCATGTGGTTGGATGACTTCCACGTTGACGGGCTGCGCCTCGACGCCGTCCATGCCCTCCGCGATGAGCGGGCCGTCCATATCCTGGAGGACCTCGCCAGCCTCGCGGATGGCATCGAAGCCGAAACCGGCGTCCCCAAGACCCTGATCGCGGAATCGGACCTGAACAATCCGCGCCTCATTTACCGCCGGGATACCAACGGCTACGGACTGGACGGACAGTGGAGCGACGATTTCCACCACGCCGTGCACGTGAACCTCACCGGGGAGACGGCTGGCTACTACGCGGATTTCGATTCCTTGGGCGCACTGGCGAAGGTGCTTGAACACGGTTTCTTCCATGACGGGAGCTACTCTAGCTTTCGCGGCAGGCATCATGGCCGGCCCATCCGGCCGGGGCTGGTTCATCCTGCCGCGCTGGTGGTCTGCAACCAAAACCACGATCAAATCGGAAACCGCGCCGCCGGTGACCGCCTGAGTTCGAGCCTGTCCTACGGCAGGCTGGCGCTCGCCGCCGTGCTGACTATGACGTCGCCGTTCACCCCGATGCTCTTCATGGGCGAAGAATTCGGCGCGTCCACGCCGTGGCAGTTCTTCACCTCGCATCCCGAGGAATGGCTGGCGGAGGCCACAGCGACGGGCCGGCTCAAGGAATTCGAACGGATGGGCTGGGACCCTGCGTTGGTGCCCAACCCCCAGGATCCGGAGACGTTTGAACGCTCCAAGCTCAAGTGGGAGGAAGCCCACGACGGCGATCACGCCCGATTGCTGGACCTTTACCGGGCGTTGGCGAAGCTCAGGCGCTCGACGCCGGAGCTCGCCGGGGGCGGGTTCGCCGACACCCACGTCGACTTCAGCGAAGAGGGCAAATGGCTGGTTCTCAGCCGGGGCGCCGTGCGGGTAGCCTGCAACTTCGGGGACCAGACCCTGACGAAGGCTATGGACGGCGAAGTCTTGCTTGCCACGGAGTCTTCGGCCGCCGTCGGGAACGGAAAGCTGACGCTCCCGGGGGAGAGCGCCGCCGTCGTGCGCCTTAGCTGACAGCGAGCCGGAAGGTGACCGCGCCCACATGGCGGACATTGCGCTTCGAGCCTCGAAGGCGGTGGCAGGATGGTACGTATGACTTATTCGGCTGCGGAAAACCGCTATGAAACCATGCCCTACCGCCGCGTCGGACGCAGCGGCCTCAAACTTCCCGCGATCTCGCTGGGACTATGGCATAACTTCGGCGACGACAAGCGTTTCGAAGAGCAGCGCGCCATCCTCCGCAGGGCCTTCGACCTGGGGATCAACCACTTCGACCTCGCCAACAACTACGGTCCGCCGGACGGTTCGGCTGAAACGAACTTCGGCCGCCACCTGAAGGACGACTTCAAGCCGTACCGCGACGAACTCGTCATTTCCACCAAGGCCGGCTACTACATGTGGCCGGGCCCCTACGGAGAATGGGGCTCCCGCAAGTACCTTCTCTCCAGCCTGGACCAGTCGCTCCAGCGCATGGGACTGGACTACGTGGACATCTTCTACAGCCACCGTCCCGATCCCGAAACCCCGCTGGAAGAAACCATGGGCGCCCTGGACCACGCCGTCCGTTCGGGCAAAGCGCTCTATGCCGGGATCTCTTCGTACACCCCGGACCAGACCCTTGAGGCGGCCCGCATCCTCAAGGAGATGGGCACGCCGTTGCTCATCCACCAGCCCAGCTATTCCATGCTCAACCGCTGGACCGAGAACGGTACGCCCAACCTCTACGAAACGCTTGACCAGGTTGGCGCGGGATCCATCGCCTTCTCCCCGCTGGCTCAGGGAATGCTCACCAACCGCTACCTGAACGGCATCCCGGCCGACTCGCGTGCCGCCAAGGAACGGTTCTTGTCCGAATCAGCGCTGACCGAGGAAAAGCTGAGCCGGGTGCGTGGCTTGAATGCCATCGCCGAAGGGCGCGGCCAGACCCTCGCCCAGATGGCTATCGCCTGGATCCTGCGCGAGCAGCCCAAGGGTTCGCCTGTGACATCGGCATTGGTGGGCGCGTCAAGCGTCGCCCAGCTGGAGGACACTGTGTCCGCGATCAACAACCTCGGCTTCACGTCGGAGGAACTGACAGCAATTGACGAGTTCGCCGTCGAATCCGACATCAATCTGTGGGCGCAGAAGTAGATTCGCAAACTTAATTCACGAGCGGGGCCGGCTGGGAACAAAGCCGGCCCCGTTCGGGTTGGTTACAATGCAAAGAGCGTCGAATGGCGCTGTGCCTTTAAGACGCCGTCCTGCACTCAGGTACGGACGCGCAAGGCACCTGAGGTTAGTTCTCAAAGGAGTTCCGTGTCTTCACATCCGATTCGTGTCGCCATTGTCGGCGTAGGTAACTGCGCCGCTTCGCTGGTCCAAGGTGTCCACTACTATCGCGATGCCGACCCCCAGGCCACGATTCCGGGTCTGATGCATGTCGAGTTCGGCAAGTACCACGTCAACGACGTCCAGTTCGTCGCTGCCTTCGACGTCGACAGCAAGAAGGTCGGCCTCGACCTCGCTGACGCCATCGGCGCCAGCGAAAACAACACCATCAAGATTGCCGACGTCCCCTCGACGGGCGTGACCGTGCAGCGCGGCCACACCCTGGACGGCTTGGGCAAGTACTACCGCGAGACCATCGTCGAGGCTCCGGAAGAAGCAGTGGACATCGTCGCCGCACTGCGCGAAGCCAAGGCCGACGTCATGGTCTGCTACCTGCCCGTCGGTTCCGAGGACGCTGCACACTTCTACGCGCAGTGCGCCATCGACGCCGGTGTTGCCTTCGTCAACGCCCTGCCGGTCTTCATCGCGGGCACCAAGGAATGGGCCGACAAGTTCACCGCCGCCGGTGTGCCGATCGTCGGCGATGACATCAAGAGCCAGATCGGCGCCACCATCACGCACCGCGTCATGGCCAAGCTCTTCGAAGACCGCGGCGTCACGCTGGACCGCACGTACCAGCTGAACGTCGGCGGCAACATGGACTTCAAGAACATGCTGGAGCGCGACCGCCTGGAATCCAAGAAGATCTCCAAGACCCAGGCTGTGACCTCCAACGTCGAGGCCGTCCTGCACGCCGACGACGTCCACATCGGCCCGTCCGACTACGTCGCCTGGCTCGATGACCGCAAATGGGCGTTCGTCCGCCTCGAAGGCCGCAACTTCGGCGATGCCCCGGTGTCCCTGGAATACAAGCTCGAGGTCTGGGACTCCCCGAACTCTGCCGGCGTGATCATCGACGCCATCCGCGCCGCCAAGATCGGCCTGGACCGCGGTATCGGCGGCCCGCTGCTCTCGGCTTCGAGCTACTTCATGAAGTCCCCGCCGGAGCAGTTCAACGACGACCTCGCCCGCGAAAAGGTCGAGGCCTTCATCCGCGGCGACGTGGAGCGCTAAACGCCCGCTCACCTATGTGGGGTTTTGGCCGGACGCCCCCTCACCTATGTGGGGTTTTGGCCGGACGCCCGCTCACCTTCAGGTGAGCGGGCGTCCGCCGTTTAAGCTCACTACACGGCACTTGCAAACCCGGATGCGACGGCAGGATCGACCCACGCTGACCGCAGCGCCTTCTTGATCTTCTTGGTGGCCAGCTCGAATCCGTCTGCCAGATCGTCCTTGCGGAACACGAGGACGGTCCACCCGGCAGCTTCGAAGGCTTTGTTCCGGCGTCGATCACTAAGTGTCTGGGCCTCCGCGAGGTGATGGCCGCCGTCGTACTGAATGGCGACCCGCCTGTGGCGGAACCCCAAATCCGCCGACGGCGAGAACGGATCGTCACTTCGCAATCTGAGCTGGAGTTCGGGCTCGGGGATTCCCGCGTCCAGCATGGCCAAGCGAAGCAGGGACTCCGGGGGAGAGTCCGCGCCGACGCGCATCAGTTCGAGCGCCTGCCGGGCACGCACGACGCCCTGCAAATTTGGATGCCGCTCCACCAAGGCGCGCAGTTCTTCAAGGGTAGCGAAGGGTGTGTCCCGCCCTTCCAGCGCCTGTCGGGGTACGCGAATCAGTTCGTCGCCCATACAGACGAGGTAGTCCAAAGGCAGCAGCCGGGCCATGTCCAGCCAAGTGCGGGGCCGGGTGCTGATCCGTATTCCGTCAACGGATTCGACCTCGTCCTCGGCCGCGATCACCCTGTGCCCGATCACGCCCATGCGGCGGGCTCCGGGCAACGATCGCGGTTTGCTGAGGTGCAGCTCCGTCGAATCGGCAAGCCAGGGCGGAAGGCTGGAGCAGCGAAGGCGCGCCGCCGTCACGTGCGAGATCCAGGCACCGGGGGTGGCGGCCGACAGCGCACGGGCGGCTGCCTCCAGATCGAAGTCCCAGCCGCTCGGGCGGTAGAGGTTACGGCTGACGCGCTCGACGTCGGCGCGAAGCAGGCGGCCGCGCGGGACGCCCCGGGCTTGGGCCTCGGCGAGCGTGAACGGACCTGAAAGCAGTTCAGTGGGAAGGGCAAACTCGTTTCGCATACCCGCATTGTTGCGCAAACGGGCGGGGGCTCGCAGAAGTTATCCACAGGCCCGGGATTCGGCCGAGGGTCCGGCCGCCTTCAGGTGCCACAGGTGAGCGAGCGTCGCGCGAAAGGGCCATATAGGTGAGCGAGCGTCCCGTGAAAGGGCCATATAGGTGAGCGAGGGTCAGAAGAGGCCCACCGGGTTGCCGTGCTCATCGACGTCCATTCGCATCGCGGCGGGCGACTTGGGCAAGCCGGGCATCGTCATGACCGCACCGGTCAGTGCGACGATGAAGCCCGCCCCTGTCTTGGGAATCAGTTCGCGGACATGCACCGTAAATCCCTTGGGGGCACCCAACTGGGAGGCGTCGTCGGTGAATGAATATTGGGTCTTCGCCATGCAAACGGGCATGCCGCTCCAGCCATTTTTCCGGATGTCCGCGAGGCGCCTGAGCGCGGGGACGGAGAACTCCACACCGTCGGCGCCGTAGATTTCCTGGACTATCGTGCGGATCTTGTCCTCCACTGACAGGCTCAGGGGATACAAATGACGGAAGTCCGACGGCGTTGCTGCCGCCACCACTGCGGCGACCTTCGCCGCAAGCTCGTCGCCGCCGTCGCCGCCTCCACCTCTGCCCCAGACATCCGCCACCGCTGCCTGCACTCCCTCCCGGGCGCACCAGGCCAGCAGCCAGTCGAGCTCTTCTGTTGTGTCCGTCGCGAACTTGTTGATGGCAACGACCGGGGTGACGCCAAACTTCTCGACATTGTGCACATGCCGTTTCAAGTTTTCGACGCCGGCAGCGAGCGCCTCGACGTTCGGCTCCTTGAGAAGCTCCTTCGGGATGCCCCCCTGCATCTTCAGCGCCCGGATAGTTGCGACCACGACGACGGCGGACGGCGCCACGTCCGCGATGCGCGACTTGATGTCCATGTATTTTTCGGCCCCAAGGTCGGCGCCGAATCCCGCCTCCGTGACCACGATGTCGGCGAGCTCCTGGGCCGTTTGTGTGGCGATGAGCGAGTTGCAGCCGTGTGCGATGTTGGCGAACGGCCCGCCATGCACCAGGGCCGGCGTTCCTGCGATGGTTTGAACGAGGTTCGGTTTGATGGCGTCCCTCAACAGCATGGTCAGTGCGCCCTGGACACCGAGATCAGCCACGGTGACCGGCCGCCGGTCATAGCTGTATCCGAAGGTGATGCGGCCGAGGCGCTCGCGGAGATCATCCAAGTCCGTCGCGAGGCAGAAGACGGCCATGATTTCGGACGCCACGGTGATGTCGAAGCCGTCCTGCCGCGGGACTCCTTGAGCGGGCCCGCCCAGGCCGATGATGACTTCGCGCAGCGAGCGGTCGTTCATATCGAGGACCCGTTTGAACGTCATGCGGCGGGGGTCGATGTTGAGCTCGTTGCCTTGGAAGATGTGGTTGTCCACGAGGGCCATGAGGGCGTTATTGGCGGACGTGATTGCGTGGAAGTCGCCGGTGAAATGCAGGTTGATCTCGTCCATGGGAAGAACCTGGGAGTAGCCGCCACCGGTCGCTCCTCCCTTCATGCCCAGGATCGGTCCAAGGGAGGGTTCGCGCAGCGCGATCATCACGCGGTGGCCAGCCCGTGCCAAGGAATCGGCAAGGCCCACCGTGGTTGTGGACTTTCCCTCGCCCGCCGGCGTCGGGGACATGGCCGAGACGAGGACGATCTTGCCGGCACGTTTGGCATCAGGGAGACGCAGTTTGGCAGGATCGATCTTCGCCTTGAACCGGCCGAACAGTTCCAGGGCATCGACGTTGATCCCGGCACGCTCTGCGATTTCCACGATGGGACGCATCGCCGCACTCCGGGCAATGTCGAGGTCGCTCAAGATCTTGTTTTCAGACATCCTTGTCCTCAACTCCTCGGGAACACTGTCCGCGACAATCTATCAGTCGTGCCCTCATAGGTGAGCGGGCGTTTGGGGGATTGCGGCGATAGGTGAGCGAGGGTTTGGGGGATTGCGGCGATAGGTGAGCAGGCGTTTAGCTTGGGCGGACAAGGACGGCGCCGATGGCGGAGTGGTAGCTCTCAAGCGTGATGGCTGCCGTCCTTTGCCAGCCGAAGGCCTCCGCATGGACGGCAGCGGCGCGGCCCATGTCTTCGCGGGTACGGGGATCGTCGTACAAGGCTTCGATGACGTCGGCCCAGCGCGAGGGATCGTGGCCGTCAACCAAAATGCCCGTGCGACCGCCGGCAACGGCGCGGGACAGGCCGCCCACGTTGGTGGCCACCACCGGGGTGCCGCAGGCCTGCGCCTCGAGGGCAACAAGCCCGAACGATTCGCTGAAGGATGGCATCACCACGACGTCGGCTGAACGAAACCAGCCCGCCAGCTTCGGCGCCTTGACCGGCGCGCGGTGGGTGACGACGTCGTCCAGCCCCGCGGCAGTGATGAAGGACTGCAGATTGAAGTCCTTGGCGCCGCTCAAGGCACCGAGGATGGTCAGTTCGAGGTCGATGTCGGGCCGCCTCTTGCGGAGGATTCCCGCAGCCTCGACGAAGACCTGCGGTCCCTTGAGCCGCTGGATGCGTCCGGCGAAGAGCAGGTGGAAACTGCCGGGCCGCACGCCAAGCTCGGCGCGGGAACGGGCCCGGAATGCGGGCGTGAACACCGTGAGGTCGACGCCGGGGGGAGCGATGTCGATGTGGTCGAAGTCGGCGTTGTAGTGCGAGACGAGTTCCTGGGCTTCCGCGGGAGTGTTGGCCACGAGCCGGGTGGCTCCATCCACGATCCTCTGTTCGCCGTCTTCACGCAGGCGCGGTTCAGGCCGCTCGCCGGATTCGAGCACCAGGTTCTTGACCTTCGCCATCGTGTGCATCGTGTGGATCAGCGGCACGTTCCACAATGCGGACAGCTCAAGGCCGGCCACGCCGGATACCCAGTAGTGCGAATGGATCGCGTCGTAACGTCCGTGCGGTTGCCGCTGCCGGATCCTCTCGATCTCGGCAACCATCGTGTGGAGGAGATCGGGAAGTTCCTCCTTGGGCAGCTTCCGGGGCGGGCCTGCCAGCACGTTGTGGACGCAGACGCCGGGACCGGGGTGTTCGACGGCGGGCTGCCCGGCGGACGTCGAACGCGTGAAGATCTCCACCTCAACGCCAACATCCGCCAAAGCCATGGCCAACGCCCGGACGTACACATTCATGCCGCCCGCATCGCCCGAACCCGGCTGCTCCATAGGAGAAGTGTGGAGTGACAGGAAGGCCACGCGACGGATCAACGACACCGCTACCTCCTGTATCGAACGCAATTCAACAAGTTCCGCAAAGTGATAGATCCTCTGCGTCCCAGCGAAAACACTACTCCTGACCTCCACGGCATTGCAGCCAGCCTGCAGGGCCGGCCGTGGATGGCGGGCTGATACCGTAACGAACGTGAGCCACTCAAACAGCGAAGCAGGAACGCCGGCGGCCGTTAGCTACGAGATCCGGCCCGCCGAGGCAAGCGACTGGCCCGGGATCTGGGCCGTCCTGGAACCCGTGATCCGGGCGGGGGAGACCTTCACCTGGGACCGCGACACTAGCGAAGAAGCTGCAAGGAGCAAATGGTTGAAGGAAGCGCCCGGCCTGACCTTTGTGGCAGTGCGCGACGGCGACGTGCTGGGTACCGGTGAACTGCACGCCAACCAGGGCGGAGGCGGAAGCCACGTGGCCAACGCCGGCTACATGGTCCGTGCCGACCAGGGCGGGCAGGGAATCGCTCGAGCACTGTGTGCCTATTCCTTGGTTGCCGCCCGGGATGCCGGGTTCAAGGCCATGCAGTTCAACGCCGTCGTCGAGAGCAACGTCCGTGCTGTGGGCCTGTGGCAGTCCATGGGCTTCCGTATCCTGGCGACGATCCCCGGGGCCTTCCAGCATCCAACCCTTGGCTACGTTGGGCTGCACGTCATGTACCAGGAGCTTTAGCCCGGTCCGCGATTCGTCCGGTCCGCGCCGGGCTAAAGCTATGCACAATCGTGGCCGCGGCGTAGTCTGCCGTGCATGGACGCAACGCCCAGGGCCCGATTCGATCCCCTCGCCGCGATCCGTGACGATGCGCCGGGGGAGGGGGCCAACCCAGGTTGCGACCTCCTGCTGACTGGCACCGTGTTCCAGGACATTATCTTTACCGGACTGGACCGCAGCCCTGAACCGGGGACCGAAGTGTGGAGCCAAGGTATGGGGACCTGCCCTGGTGGCGTGGCCAACCAAGCGATCGCGGCTGCGCGGCTTGGACTGCGGACCAGCCTCGCTGCGGCCTTCGGGGATGACGGATACGGGGACTTCAACTGGCGGATCCTGGAAAGCCAGGAGCACGTGGACCTCTCCCTGTCCAGGCGGTTCGAAGGCTGGCATTCCCCGGTCACTGTCTCCTTGTGCGTCGATCAGGATCGTTCCATGGTCACCCACGGACATCCCTCGCCCATGAGCGCTTCGGAACTGATTGGCGAGCCGCCCAAGGCGCTCGCCGCCGTCGCGGACCTCGGCGAGGAGCCAGAGCCCTGGATGCTGGCGGCAAGGAGAGCTGGCGTCAAACTCTTCGGCGACGCCGGATGGGATCCGACGGGAGAATGGTCTTCCAGGCGGCTCGACCAGCTCGGCAATTTCCACGCCTTCATGCCGAACCAACGGGAAGCGATGGCCTTCACCGGCAAGGACAACCCCTGGTCTGCCCTCTACACCCTCGCCGACCGGGTTCCGGTGGCTGTAGTGACGCTGGGAGCACAGGGAGCCATGGCCGTGGATTCCGAAACCGGTGAGGAGGAGTGGGTGCCGTCCCTTCCTGTGACGGCGTACGACCCCACCGGTGCGGGCGACTGCTTCGGTGCGGCGTTTGTTGTGGGCTGCCTCGCCGGATGGCCTTTGGGGGACCGGCTCCGTTTTGCCAATCTATGTGCCTCGCTGGCGGTACAGGAAGTGGGCGGCTCGCTGGCTGCACCTGGTTGGGGAGACATCGCCGATTGGTGGCAGCGCGCCAACGCCCGGCGGGAGCGGCAGTCCAGCCAGTGGCTCAAACGGTTCGCCTTCCTCGAGGACATTGTGGGGGATGTCCCGCCCGGGGCCCAACGTCGTGCGACGGCCACGATCGCCCACAACTCGGATGCTTGAGCGGCGCCCACCCCAGTCAACCCGCCCGCTCCAGTCAACCCGCATGTCGTCGCGGCACTAGAATCGTGAGGGTGACTTACGAAGCAGCTGCCAGTTTCGAGCCCTTGAAAAGATCGGGTTCGGCAACGGTCCTCGAACGATCAGCCGTCATTGACCTGGACGCCATCCGGCACAACGTACGCCAGTTCGTGGCCATTGCCTCGCCCGCAAGCGTCATGGCCGTGGTCAAGGCCGACGCCTACGGCCACGGCGCGGTGCAGGTGGCGCGGGCAGCCCTCGAAGCCGGCGCCCGCTGGCTCGGTGTTGCCCACATTTCGGAGGCTTTGGCGCTGCGTGCTGCTGGAATAGACGCCCCCATGCTGGCCTGGCTGCACACCAGCCAAAGCAACTTCCAAGCGGCGGTTGCCGCCGGCGTCGACGTCGGGATTTCCGGCTGGGAGCTGGACGCGGTGGTCGCCGCGGCACGCGAGCAGGAACGCCCGGCCCGCATCCACCTCAAGGTTGACACCGGCCTGGGGCGCAACGGCTCCACGATCGCCCAGTGGGACCGTGTGGTGGGCCAGGCCATGGAGTACCAGGACGAGGGCCTGCTGCGCGTGGTGGGCATCTTCTCGCACTTGGCTGTGGCCGATGAGCCCCACCGTCCCGAGACCGATGAACAGTTGGCAGCCTTCCGGGAAGCGATTGCCGTGGCGGAGGACGCCGGAGTGGACACCGAAGTCCGGCACCTGGCCAACACGCCCGGTACGCTGTCGCGCCCGGATGCCCACTTCGACCTCGTCCGCGTCGGGCTCGGGCTCTACGGGCTGTCACCTTTCGAAGGACAAAGCTCGGCGGAACTCGGCCTGCGCCCCGCCATGACGGTGCGCACCCTCGTTTCCAACTGCAAGCGGGTGCCCGAAGGCCAGGGGGTGTCCTATGGCCTCAACTACCGGACGTCCAGCGAGAGTTCCTTGGGCCTGATCCCCCTCGGCTACGCGGACGGCGTGCCGCGCATCGCCACCGGCGGACCGGTGCGGGTCAACGGAGTCAACTACCCCGTGGTCGGCCGCATCGCGATGGACCAGATGGTCATCGACCTGGGGAAGCCGGTAACAGACGAAGCCGGCTGGCTGGGTGCCGAAGCCGTCATGTTCGGTGACGGCGCCGGCGACGGCCCGACGGCGGACGACTGGGCCGCCGCGGCGGGAACCAATAACTATGAGATTGTCACGCGCATCAGCCCGCGCGTGCCTCGCATCTACATCAATGAGATCCCGGGGACGGATGCCCGGTGAGCGGGCCGTCGATTAGTAAGGCCCCGTTGACTGAGGCCTTGTGGGAACGGACGGTCAAGGTCGCGACGGCGGAGCAGACGCATGCTTTGGGTTCGGCGCTCGCCGGGGTCCTTGAGCCCGGTGACCTGCTCGTCCTGACAGGCGAACTCGGTGCCGGCAAGACCACTTTCACGCAGGGACTCGGCGAAGGACTGGGTGTCCGGGCAGGCATCATTTCACCTACGTTCGTCCTGGTGCGCATCCACCCGAACCTGCCGGACGGGCCGCGCCCCGGCGGTCCCGACCTGGTCCACGTCGATGCCTACCGGCTGGGGTCCGCCGCGGAAATCGACGACATCGACCTCGAAAACACCATGGACAGCTCCGTGACGGTTGTCGAATGGGGGCGGGAGCGCGTGGAACACCTTTCGGATAGCCGCCTGGACATCGAGATGCACCGGACGGTGGGGGGAGCGGAGGCGGCGGTAACCCGCCCGGAGGCGGGCCACGACGCCGTACTGGACTTCGACCCCGAAGACGACGACGAACCCCGCACCATCGTTTTCCGCGGCTTTGGCCCTCGTTGGAGCGCCGTGCCCGAAATACTGGAGGAGAACGCCTGATGCTGATCTTGGCCATTGATACGTCGGCCGTGGCGAGTGCGGCACTCATCTCGGACGATGCCATGGAGGGCGTGGTGGAATCCTTCGCCACGGAGGACACCCGCAGCCACGCTGAAGTCCTGGCGCCAGGCATCGAGAAACTCCTGGGCGACGCAGGCGTAAGCGGTGCAGACCTCGACCTCATCGTCACCGGCGTCGGCCCCGGGCCGTTCACGGGGCTTCGCTCGGGGATTGCGACCGCCCGCACTTTGGCGTTTGCGTGGAACAAGCCTCTTTTCGGGCTCATGAGCCTGGATGCGATCGCTTTGGAAGTGGCAGAGTCAACAGAGGCGCAGGCAGAGTTCCTGGTGGCCACGGACGCCCGTCGCAAGGAGGTCTACTGGGCGCGCTACACGCTCACGGAAGGCCAACTTCCGCAACTCGTGGACGGTCCGCACGTCGGGTTCGCCTCGGAGTTGCCCGATCTACCGGTCTTCGGCGCCGGCGGCGGCATCTACGCGGATGTCGTCAACGCGAACGGGGAATTCAGCACCACCCAGCCCGACGCAGCCTCGTTGGGCCAGTTCGCCATGGCCTTGCTCACAGCGGGCGAAAAGCTGCCGGACTCCACACCCTTGTATTTGCGGGAATCCGACGCGCAAGTGCCCGGCCCCAGGAAGCGTGCCTTGTGAACCCCACATACCAATTCAAGCTCGACGGCGTGACCTTGCGTAACATGACCCCTGACGACGTCACCGCGGTCGAGGTCCTCGAGCGCCGGCTCTTCCCGGTGGACGCGTGGCCGATGCAGATGTTCTTCGACGAACTTGCCCAGATAGATACCCGCCGTTACGTCGTGGCCGAAGCCGACGGAAAGATCGTGGCCTACGCCGGGCTCATGTGCATCGAGCCGATCGCGGACGTCCAGACAATCGCCGTCGTGCCCGAATTCGAAGGCAGGGGAATTGGCTCCGCCATCCTCACGGAACTGATCGAAGAGGCCCGACGGCGGGGCGCGGTGGAAGTGCTCCTGGAGGTCCGCGCGGACAATCCACGAGCGCAGGCACTGTACGTGCGGTTCGGCTTCGAGCAGATCCACGTGCGCAGGCGGTACTACCGCGACGGCACGGACGCCCTCATCATGAGGTTGACATTGACTGAAGGAATACCGGCATGAACCACCCCGGCCACGTGAACCAGCCCGGCACCGTCCAGCCGCTCGTGCTGGGGATCGAATCCTCCTGCGACGAAACCGGCGTCGGGATCGTCCGCGGAACCACGCTACTGACCAACACGGTGTCTTCCTCGATGGATGAGCACGTCCGTTTCGGCGGCGTCATTCCGGAGATCGCTTCGCGCGCGCACCTGGACGCTTTTGTTCCCACGCTGCAGGAGGCCTTGCACGAAGCGGGGGTGGCGCTGGACGATATCGACGCCATCGCCGTGACCTCCGGACCCGGCTTGGCGGGCGCGCTCATGGTGGGCGTCTGCGCGGCCAAGGCGCTCTCTGTTGCCACGGGCAAGCCGCTCTACGCGATCAACCACTTGGTGGCGCACGTCGGCGTCGGGCTCCTTGACGGTGCCGGTGGCGGCACGGGGGGACTCGGTTCAGGCGCTCGGCTGCCGGAAAATCTCGGAGCGCTGCTCGTTTCGGGCGGACACACCGAAATCCTGCGCATCCGCAGCATCACCGACGACGTCGAGATGCTTGGCTCCACCATCGACGACGCCGCAGGCGAGGCGTACGACAAAGTCGCCAGGCTCCTGGGCCTTGGCTACCCGGGCGGACCGGCCATCGACAAAGTCGCCAAGCACGGCAACGCCAAGGCCATCCGTTTCCCGCGCGGCCTGACGCAACCGAAGTACATGGGGACCGCGGAGGAACCGGGACCCCACCGCTACGATTGGTCCTTCAGCGGGCTCAAGACCGCCGTCGCGCGCTGTGTCGAACAATTCGAAGCCCGGGGCGAGGACGTTCCCGTTGCCGATATCGCCGCCGCGTTCCAGGAGGCGGTGGTGGACGTCATCACGTCCAAGGCTGTGCTGGCCTGCAAGGAGAACCGCATCACGGATCTCCTGCTGGGTGGTGGCGTCGCTGCCAACTCCCGGCTCCGTGAACTGACAGGGCAACGCTGCGGCGCGGCGGGGATCACCCTGCATGTGCCGCCGCTGTCACTGTGTACCGACAACGGAGCCATGGTCGCTGCACTGGGCTCGCAGCTCATCATGGCCGGAATCGGTCCCAGCGGCGTTGCCTTCGCTCCGGATTCCTCCCTGCCGGTGACCACGGTTTCGGTGTAGGCGCGGGACCCTGCCGGTGGCCGGACAGCAGCGCTAGGCGGTCAGAACGGACCGCATTTGCTCCACGAGATCCTGGACAACCGCGTGAAGATCGCCGTCATGCTGGGCAGCGACCCGGCGCTGGCGCTGGTAGCCGGCTCCGCGGGCGATGATCTTCTCGACGTCGGCCAGCTCGGCCGAGCAACCCAGCTTCTCGGCGATGGGCGCCAGGCGCAGCAGCGTTTCCTTCAGGTGATCAGTGACGAGCTGCTCGTTGCCTTCGGCGTCGAGGATGATGATCGCCTCCATGCCGTAACGGGCCGCACGCCACTTGTTTTCCTGGATATGCCACGGCGGCATGGTCGGAATGCTGCCGCCGTTGTCCAGGATCGTGGAGAACTCGTCCACCAGGCATTGGGTCAGGGCCGCAACGGCGCCGACTTCCTCGAGCGTGGCGAGGCCATCGCAAATGCGCATCTCGATAGTGCCCAGGTTCGGCACTGGCCGGATGTCCCAGCGGATTTCAGACAGGGTGTCGATCACTCCGGTAGTGAACATGTCCTGGACATAGGACTCGTATTCGGCCCAACTGGGGAACTGGAATGGCAATCCGGCCGTGGGCAGTTGCTGGAACATCAGGGCGCGCTGTGACGCATAGCCGGTGTCTTCGCCACCCCAGAACGGGCTTGAAGCGGACAATGCCTGGAAATGGGGGAAGTAGTTGACCAACCCGTCGAGGATGGGGAGCGCCTTGTCCCTCCGGTCGAGGCCGACATGGACGTGGACTCCGTAGATGACCATTTGCCGTCCCCACCATTGGGTCCGGTCAATCAGCTTGGCATAGCGCTCTTTGTCCGAGACGGGCTGAAGCTGCGGCGGGCTGAAGGGGTGGCTGCCAGCGCAGAAAAGTTCCACGCCCATGGGGTCGGTGACTTCCCTGACAGCCTGCAGCGAGCGGGCCAAGTCTTCCTTGGCTTCCTTGACGGTGTTGCACACGCCCGTGACTAGTTCCACGGTGTTCAGGAGCAGCTCACGTTTGATGTGCGGATGCTCGTCGTCTTCGTTGAGGTCCGGGTGACGCGACGCCACGCCACGCAACACCTCGTTTGCGACAGAGACCAGTTCGCCGGTGCGTGCGTTGACGAGCGCGAGCTCCCATTCCACCCCCAGGGTCGACTGCCTGGATGAAGCGAAATCAATCTGCACGTGGGTCCCCTCGGTATTTGCCAAAACGCCCTGAGCAATGCCCGCCGTGGGGCCGTCAGCGGTTGGCTCAAGTCTAATGCAGGGGCGGTACGGTACCGCATGGACGGATTTCATGGAAGGTAAAGCATTTTTTGCTAATGAGAATGATTTGCATATAAGCTAGTGAACATGCATCTTTCTGTTGTCAGTTCCCTGGACAGCCAATGCCGCGAAGCAGCCGTCGCCAGGCTTGGACGGACCCATCGAGATTCGGTGGTAGTCCTGCACGATCTCCTGGACGGCTCCATTGTCTTGCGAAGGATCTTCCGCGACGGCCAACTGGTGGAGCAAGCCCAAACCGCCTTGGAACATGGTTGCCTTAGCTGCACGGTCCGTCTCGATGTTGTCCCGACGGCGGAACGTCTCGAGTCTTCCGGTCATGACCACGTCGTCCTCGGCTTGCCGCCAGGTGTCTCCGTGGAGATGGCGGTGGCGGAACTCAAGCGAGGCCTGAGACGGGCCGCCGTCATTGACAACGCCGTGTTGGCGATCGATCCCTCGGGGCTGGAAGACCACATCTGGGACAAGCACACGCTGTACGAATCCGGCTTCACGGCCATGCCCGAGGACGACCGCACCAGCGGCGAATTCCTCATCGGGGAACTGGGCCATGCGGACACCGTCATGGTGCACGCCGGCCTTGAGGCAGAGCTCACCGGCTTGCGCCCGGACTCCAGCGAGGCCTGGGCACAAGGGCTGGAACTCCTTGGGCAGCTTGCGCCGCACGCCGCCGTTTCCGCCAGCGACGACGACTTCCGGCCCGGCTGCTACGACGGCGCCGAGGCCCTCGCAAGGGTGCGTCGCGGTTCCGTGCGGGTTCCGCTCGAGCAAGGGTCGGGGCGTTTCCGGACCGTGCTCCACAAAGTGGAACGCCCCCTTCATCCGGCTCGATTCCAGCAGGCGCTGCCCAGGTTGGCCGAGGGATCCCACTGGATGAGGGGCCGCTTGTGGATTGCCTCGGCTGCCAGAGTCCGGATCGCGGTGCAGGGAATCGGGCCGCGCGTTTGGCTCGAGAGCACAGGCGAGTGGCTCGCGGACGCTGGTGCCGGGCCCGTCCCCGGCGGCGAAGGCCCGCAGCACGGAAAGGCGCACCCCGACGTCGACGCTGTCCTCGACTGGCATCCCCGCTTCGGCGACCGGGGCACGGTGCTCGCCGTGACCGGACGGGAGGAAGACCTCGACGCAGCCGAAATCCGCGCACTTCTGGACGGATGTGCGCTGAGCGAAGCGGAGATGCGGCTCGGCTTCGCCGGACTCGAGGACCCTTTCGAACTCGAATCCACCCTGTAGCCGGACCATAGGGTAGCCGGGCTGCAGCCGCGGCGGAACAAAGCCGCCATCAACCAAGTCACAACCCGAGAAGGAGAACCCCATGAAAGTCAGGAATTCGCTGCGTGCCCTCAAGAAGGTTCCCGGCGCGCAAGTGGTGCGTCGGCGAGGCCGCACCTTTGTCATCAACAAGCTGAACCCGCGCTTCAAGGCGCGCCAAGGCTAGCTCCCCGTCTAGGCTGGGCAGAGAACCCGCTACGCGAAGGAAGCCCCGTTATGCCGATCCTCAACAAAGACATGACGCTTTGCATTTCACTCTCTGCCCGGCCGAGCAACAACGGAACGCGTTTCCACAACTTCCTCTACGAGGCGCTCGGCCTGAACTGGATCTACAAAGCCTTCGCTCCCGCTGACCTCCCGAACGCGATCGCCGGCGTGCGCGGCCTGGGCATCCGCGGCTGCGCCGTCTCAATGCCGTACAAGGAGGACGTCATCGCCCTCGTCGACCGCATGGACGCATCGGCCGCCGCTATCGACTCGGTCAACACGATCGTGAACGACGACGGGGTACTCACGGCCTACAACACCGACTACACCGCGATCGCCCAGCTGATCGAGCGCAACGCGATCGACCCGGCGTCGTCTGTGCTGCTCCGCGGTTCCGGCGGCATGGCCAAGGCCACCGCGGCAGCCTTCCGCGACGCCGGATTCTCTCGCGTCACGGTGGTTGCGCGGAACGAGAAGTCCGGACAATCCCTCGCGGCGCTCTACGGCTTCGACTGGCAGGCCGAAGTTGGAGAGTCGACCGCGGACGTGATCGTCAACGTCACGCCGGTCGGCATGGCCGACGGACCCGAGTCCGGCTCGCTGTCCTTCCCCGAAGCGGCGGTCGCGGCCGCGCAGGTGGTGTTCGACGTCGTCGCCCTCCCTGCAGAGACGCCGCTCATCAAGGCTGGCCGTGCGGCAGGAAAGACCGTCATCAGCGGTGCCGAGGTGGCCACGATCCAGGCGCTCGAACAGTTCGTGCTCTACACCGGCATCACGCCAACTCCGGAGCAAGTGGCCGCTGCCGAAGAGTTCACGCGGGCCCAGTAGGGCGCCGCGGGGCCGGCCTGGCGTAACCTAGTCGGCCGCTGCCGGCTCCACCACAACAGCCACCTTTTCCTCGCCGATCCTCGTGAGGACCAGGGTGGCTGTCTTGTTGCCGCGGCCTTTCGCCGAGCCCTTTCCGGCCGGCAGCAATTGTTTCCGCAGTTCCTCGGGGGTGACGGATGTGCCGCGCTTCTTGATGTCCAGTACACCGATGCCGTTGGCCTTCACCCAGGCCTTGAGGGCCTTGACGTTCAACGGCATGACCTCCAGGACTTTGTAGGCGCGCGCGAATGGGGTCTCCACCAGCTCCGGAGCGCAAATGTAGGCGATGTGCCGGTCCACCAGGTGCCCGCCCAGCCGGAGTGCGACGTCGGCCACCAGTCCGGCGCGGATCACCGCGCCGTCCGGTTCATAGAGGTACCCCTCCACCGGTCCGACGTCGGGCACCGGGCCGCCGTCGAAATCTTCGCCGCTGGTGATCTCGGCTGCGCCTTGCGGCCCGAGCACCAGTGCCGCACGACGGATGCCGGGACGGGCGACGTCGTTGAACCACAGCGTTACTTCGGTGACGTCCCCTCCCACCGAGACCCACTGCGCCTCACAGCCGCCCGGAACCGATTCGTGCGGCATCCCCGGACCCATCTTGACGCCGACCGACTTTCCGGTAGCGGCCAGCGATTCAACGAAGGACAACGGCGGCGAGAACGCCTCCGGATCCCAGATACGCTTCGTCCCCGACGACGACGTCGTGCGGCGCGCCGGATCGAGCCACACGCCGTCGACCCCGTCGAGGGGCACGGACGTAGCGTCAGTGTGCACCACTGACGCATGCGGGAAGGGCATGAGGTTGATGGTGGCGCACGCCGCGGTGGTCTCATCCAGTTCCACGGCGGTGACCTTGATGTCCATCGAGGCCATGGCCATGGAGTCGGCTCCGAGCCCGCAGCCCAAGTCCGCGACGTGCTGCGTGCCCGCCTTGGCGAAACGCTCGGCGTGCCTGGCTGCCACACTGAGCCGGGTGGCCTGCTCCAGGCCGGCTTGGGTGAAGAGCATCTGCCGGGCGAATTCGCCGAACTTGGCCTCGGCCCGGGTGCGGAGCCTGGATTGGGTGAGGACGGCGGCCACCAGCCCGGGGGAGTGGCCGTCCTTGCGCAGGCGGGCATTGAGGGCCAACGCTTCGCCGTCGCGGTACGGTCCCAAGGATGCCAGGAGTTCCCAACCCTCGGTTGTCAGCAAGGGGGCAATGTGGTCCTGGGGTGTGTCAGCCATGGGAACTAGCCTAGTGCTCGCCTGTCATACGGGGTGGAGGGGGATCCGGGAGCACTCGGGCGGATAGGGTTGATGCCATGGAAGACAACCCAGTACGCCAGCCTGACGACGCCAATGGTTCTCCCTCTGTCCCCGATAGACGTCCCTTCGCCGGAAATCTTTCCAAGTATGCCCGCCCGGCGCTTATCGTCGGTGCTTTGATTGCCGTTGTCTGCATCGCTCTCTTGATCATTATTTTCTTCCTCGATTCCTTCAATGCAGCTACCTACTCCATGACCGGAAAGAGCGTCCAGGACGCCACTGACGAGGCCCGGGAGATCCGGGACACCTATTCCGGTGCGCGCATCGGTGCGATCGTCGGGCTGGTGGTGTTCGGCGTCGTCGCGCTCGCGAGCGGCGTGGTGCTGTACCTGAACCGCGGAACCGCGCCGGCGGAAGAGTACGACGACGGCGAGGATGTCGACTTCGACGACCTCGCCGGGCAATGAGCTTCCGACCGGAAGCGGCGCTCCGGGTGTTCACCCGTGACGGAATTCTGGCACTCGCCTTGACCGAGTGCTAATGCTTACATAGAGTCTTGATTAGCACTCTCCCTAGGCGGGTGCTAATGCCGCCAGGCACTTACCGGCACCGCGACGACGGTAAGCCCGCCACGGCACCCCTGGTTTGATAGTCCATGTACTACCTCACGTAAAGGAGAGATCCGAGTGTCGGTCTCCATTAAGCCTCTCGAGGATCGCATTGTTGTCCGCCCGCTCGAAGCAGAGCAGACCACGGCTTCCGGCCTGGTCATCCCGGACACTGCACAGGAAAAGCCGCAGGAAGGCGAAGTTGTTGCAGTTGGCCCCGGCCGCTTCGATGACAACGGCAACCGGGTTCCGGTCGACGTAACCGTTGGCGACGTCGTCATCTACTCCAAGTACGGCGGAACTGAAGTCAAGACCGGCGGCAACGAATACCTCGTTCTGTCCGCCCGCGACGTTCTGGCGATCGTCGTTAAGTAATTCCCTGGATCCCGCATCGCAGATCACGTCGGACTTTTCCGGTCGAATCAGCGGTGCGGGTTTTCCGTCTTGAAAGGACACAACCATGGCAAAGCAGCTTGCGTTTAACGACGCTGCCCGTCGCTCGCTCGAAGCAGGCATTGACAAGCTCGCCAACACCGTCAAGGTCACCCTTGGCCCGCGTGGCCGCAACGTCGTTCTGGACAAGAAGTGGGGAGCTCCCACCATCACCAACGACGGCGTGACGATCGCCCGCGAAGTCGAACTCGACGACCCGTATGAGAACCTTGGCGCGCAGCTGGCCAAGGAAGTCGCAACGAAGACCAATGACGTCGCAGGCGACGGCACCACCACGGCCACCGTGCTTGCGCAGGCCCTCGTCAAGGAAGGCCTGCGCAACGTTGCCGCTGGAGCCGCCCCGGGCGAAATCAAGCGTGGCATCGAGGTTTCCGTCCAGGCCGTGGCTGCCCGCCTCCTGGAGAACGCCCGCGAAGTAGAAGGCACGCAGGTTGCCAGCGTCGCCGCGATCTCCGCCCAGAGCGATGAGGTTGGCGAGCTCCTCGCCGAGGCTTTCGGCAAGGTCGGCAAGGATGGTGTCATCACCATCGAAGAGTCCTCCACCACGCAGACCGAACTGGTCCTCACCGAGGGCATGCAGTTCGACAAGGGCTACCTGTCCCCGTACTTCGTCACTGACGCGGAACGTCAGGAAGCTGTTCTGGAGGACGCGCTCATCTTGATCAACCAGGGCAAGATCTCCTCGCTGCAGGAATTCCTGCCGCTCCTCGAGAAGGCCCTGCAGGCCGCCAAGCCGCTCTTCATCATTGCTGAGGACATCGACGGCGAAGCGCTGTCCACGCTGATCGTGAACCGTATCCGCGGCACCCTGAACGTCGTCGCCGTCAAGGCACCGGGCTTCGGCGACCGCCGCAAGGCCATGCTGCAGGACATCGCCACACTGACCGGCGCACAGGTAGTCTCCCCGGAGCTCGGCCTGTCCCTGGACCAGGTTGGCCTCGAGGTGCTCGGCAGTGCCCGCCGCATCACCGTCACCAAGGACAACACCACGATTGTTGACGGCGCCGGCACACCCGAGGACGTCGCAGCACGCGTCGCCCAGATCCGTGCCGAGCTGACCCGCACCGACTCCGACTGGGACCGGGAAAAGCTGCAGGAAAGGCTTGCAAAGCTTGCCGGCGGCATCGGCGTCATCAAGGTCGGCGCAGCCACCGAGGTCGAACTCAAGGAAAAGAAGCACCGTATCGAGGACGCAGTGTCCTCCACGCGTGCTGCCCTTGAAGAAGGCATCGTCTCCGGCGGCGGTTCAGCCCTCATCCACGCCCTCAAGGCACTGGACGAGGACCCTGCCGTCAAGGCACTGGAAGGCGACGCGGCTGCCGCCGTTGGGATCGTCCGCCGAGCCCTGACCCAGCCCCTTCGCTGGATCGCCCAGAACGCTGGCTTCGACGGGTACGTCGTCGTCGCCAAGGTTGCCGAGCTGGAAGACAACCATGGCTTCAACGCGAAGACCGCCGTGTACGAGGACCTGATCGCCGCCGGCGTGATCGACCCCGTCAAGGTCACCCGCTCCGCGCTTCAGAACGCCGCGTCCATCGCAGCCCTGGTTCTCACCACCGAGACCCTGGTTGTCGAGAAGCCGGCCGAAGAAGACGAGCACGCAGGCCACAGCCACTAATCCTGGTTGTCCGACGCAGGAGGCCCGGTCCCGTTGGGGGCCGGGCCTCCTGCGTTTGGCTCCCGGCTACCTTCGTCGCGGCATGGACGAGCCCACAGTTGGCACTCGGTATTCGCCATGTCAACGTCCAGCCAAGCATGACCTAATTGAGTGATGGATGCTTCTCGAATGGATTTTCGATTGGCACTTGTTATTACGAATCAGTAAGATTTATGGTTCGATCTAGGTCATTGAGGGGCATTGTTGTGTCAACTGCGCAAACGACGGCTACTACCAAGGAGCAACGTCGTTCCAGTGGCACCGGAAGAAAGCCGAACTTTCGCCCTGAAATTCAAGGCCTGCGCTCCCTCGCGGTGCTCATGGTGGTTACGTACCACGTGTGGTTCGGCAGGGTTTCCGGTGGCGTAGACGTCTTCCTTCTGGTGTCCGCCTTCTTGATGACATTGCAGTTCACAAACCGCTATGCGCAGCACCGGCCCATGGACCTGCTGAGGCATTGGCTTCACTTGTTCCGGCGGCTGCTTCCGGCAACCGTCGTGGTTCTCCTGGGTACTTTGGCCGCCATCTTCGTGGTCCTCCCCAAAACCCGGTGGGCAGCCTTGGTCGACCAGGTCTGGGCCTCCCTTTTCTACGTCCAGAACTGGCTCCTCCAGCGGGAAGCGGTCAACTACTACGCTGCCGACCGCAGCCAAGCGAGTCCCCTCCAGCATTTCTGGTCCCTTTCGATCCAGGGCCAGGTCTTCATCCTTTGGCCGGTCATTTTCGCGATCGCCGCATTGGTCTGCAGAAAGTACGCCCTCCGCTACAGGGTCGCCCTGACGTATGTGTTCGGGCTGATCTTCCTGGTGTCGCTCACCTACTCGATCATTGCCACGGCGTCGAACCAGACCACCGCCTACTTTGATACTTTCGCCAGGCTGTGGGAGTTCGCCCTCGGAACACTGGCTGCCCTGGTCCTGCCGATGGTGAAGATCTCGAAGAACGTCCGCGTGGTGATGGGGTGGGTCGGCGTTATCGCCATGCTGAGCTGCGGGATCGTGCTCCAGGTCCAGACGGCGTTCCCTGGCTTCGTGGCGCTCTGGCCGACCCTGGCGGCCGCCTGCATCATTGCCGCGGGCCAGACCGGCAGCCGATTCGGAGTGGACCGGATCCTCAGCTCCCGGCCCCTCGTTCGCCTGGGCGACAACTCCTATGCACTGTACTTGTGGCATTGGCCGTTGCTGGTCATCTCCCTCATCTGGACAGGGAAGGACCACGCCGGCTGGCTCTCCGGGACCGTCATCATTGCCACCGCGTTGGTTCTGGCCTTCCTGACGACCAAGTTCGTCGAGAAGCCGTTCAGGGAATGGAAGTGGCCCGAAGTGAACCGGCGACGTGCCGCCGTCGCGATCGTCGCCTGCCTCACTATCGCGATAGTGCCGTTGATCGGTTTCACGGTGCAGCAGAACGTGACCGCCAAAATCGCCATGGACCAAGCCCAAAAGGACAACCCTGGAGCCGCTGCCTTGGTGCCCGGCTACGTCAACGAAGTGAGTCCCAGCGCTGTCCTGCTTCCCACCGCTGAAAAGCTGGCCCAGGACTGGGCAAATCTACCCAGCAAATGCTCGGGAGATCTGGTGCCTTCGTCCAAACTCCTCCAAGGGGTTTGCCTTCAAAACAATCAGCCGGCCGAATCCAGCCGGACCATTCTGGTGCTCGGCGACTCCCACGCGGAGCAATGGCTGGCCGCGGTGGCTCCGGTGGCCGAACAGGAGCAATGGCGCACCTACCAGCTGCTGCTCGGCGCATGTCCGTTCACCGTGGATACCTCCGGATTGGACGCACCGTGCAAGGCCTTCAACGACGCCGTCGTCCAGCAGATCGACCAGCATCCACCGAGTGCCGTATTCCTGGTGGGGACGGCGGCATCGCCCTCATCACCCGATGAAAAGCTGACAGTGGGCCTTGAAGACACAGTGAAGATGCTCACGGGTAAGGGCATCAACGTCATCGCCGTACGGGACAACCCGAGGTTCGATTTCAACATGGCCGATTGCGTCGCGGTCAAAGGTCAACACAGCCCCGACTGCAATCCAAGCCAGGAGCAATTGCTGGCGGCCCAGAACCCGCTCGCGTCCCTTCAGGGGAAGTACCCGGGCTTGTCCATCCTGGATATGACCGATCTGATTTGCAACGGCACGGAATGTCCCGGGGTTGTGGGCAACACGTTTGTCTACTTGGACAACAACCACCTCTCCAAGACCTATGTTGCGAGCATGGCGCCCATGCTCAAGGAAAGGTGGCTGGCCGCCACCGGCTGGAGCTAGGCGCCCGGAGTCAGGGACCCCGACGCCCAGCCGGGCCCGACAACGGGAGCCCCCCGGGTGCCGTTGCTCACATTGCCCTCGCGGAATATGGGGATCGGCGGCGAGGTTCTACTATTTATTCAGAACCTTTCTGCACAGGCCAGTCCCGTAATGACGGGCTGGTCATCAGCTGCAACCCCTACCAGAGCAACCCCCCAGAACCAAGGTAAGAGGCGCACTCATGACCCAGCCCCAACACGATCCCTTTGGCTTTGTCGGCCTGACTTACGACGACGTCCTGCTGCTGCCGGGCCACACCAACGTCATTCCCTCGGAAGCTGATACTTCCTCCCGGATCTCCAAGCGGATTTCCGTCCAGACTCCGCTGCTGTCCGCCGCCATGGACACCGTCACCGAGTCCCGCATGGCCATCGCCATGGCCCGCCAGGGCGGACTCGGCGTGATCCACCGCAACCTGTCCATCGAAGACCAGGCCGACCATGTCGACCGCGTCAAGCGCTCCGAGTCCGGGATGATCACCAACCCCCTGACCATCCACCCGGAAGCAACCCTCCAGGAACTGGACGAACTGTGTTCGCGGTACCGGGTTTCCGGCCTCCCCGTTATCGACCCCGATGGCCGGCTGCTGGGCATCGTCACCAATCGAGACACCCGCTTCGTCCCGGAATCCGACTTCCCGCTGCGGCTGGTCAGCGACGTCATGACCAAGATGCCGCTCATCACCGGGCACGTCGGCATCAGCCGCGAAGAGGCCTCGCACAAGCTGGCCACCAACAAGATCGAGAAGCTGCCCCTCGTTGACGAGCAGGGACGCCTCAAGGGGCTCATCACGACGAAGGACTTCACCAAGGCCGAGCAGTACCCGCTCGCGACGAAGGACGAGGAAGGCCGCCTCCGGGTCGGCGCCGCCATCGGCTTCTTCGGCGACGGCTGGGAACGCGCCATGACGCTGATCGACGCCGGCGTCGACGCATTGTTCGTGGACACCGCCAACGGCCACTCGCAGGGTGTCCTGGACTTGATCACCCGGCTGAAGTCCGACCCCGTGGCCGCGCACGTTGACATCATCGGTGGCCAGGCAGCCACCCGTGAAGGTGCCCAGGCACTGATCGACGCCGGCGCCGACGGCATCAAAGTGGGCGTGGGCCCGGGCTCCATCTGCACCACGCGCGTGGTTGCCGGTGTGGGCGTCCCCCAGATCACGGCCATCTATGAGTCCTCGAAGGCGGCCATCCCCGCCGGAGTCCCGCTGATCGCCGACGGCGGCCTGCAGTACTCGGGCGACATCGGCAAGGCCCTCGTGGCCGGTGCCGACACCGTCATGCTGGGCTCCCTGCTGGCCGGCTGCGACGAGTCGCCGGGTGAGCTGATCTTCGTGAACGGCAAGCAGTTCAAGAGCTACCGGGGCATGGGGTCCCTGGGGGCCATGCAGTCCCGCGGCAAGAACACGTCCTATTCGAAGGACCGTTATTTCCAGGCTGACGTTTCCGGCGATGACAAGCTCATTCCGGAAGGCATCGAAGGCCGCGTCGCATATCGCGGCCCGCTCTCCTCGGTGGCGTACCAGTTGGTGGGCGGCCTGCGCCAGACCATGTTCTACACGGGTGCTCCGACCATCGCAGAGCTCAAAGCACGCGGCAAGTTTGTGCGCATCACTGCGGCCGGGCTGAAGGAGTCCCACCCGCACGACATCCAGATGACCGTCGAGGCCCCGAACTACGGTTCACGCTAGGCGCCATTCTTCCCATAGGCAGTTCAAGTGAGCCCGCCACCTCCCTCCAGGAAGGTGGCGGGCTCGGCTGTTTTCGCGGCAGCCCCCGCCGTCATGCTGTACGTCACCCTGCCGGAAGATCGCGGTGCACTGGGATAACCTAGAGCAGTGACTTATGAGATTGAGATTGGCCGTGGCAAGCGTGGGCGTCGTGCCTACTCCCTGGATGACATCGCGATCGTCCCCAACCGCCGGACGCGCGACCCCAAGGACGTCTCCGTCTCATGGCAGATTGATGCCTACAAGTTCGAGATGCCAGTGATCGCCGCACCCATGGACTCTGCGATGTCTCCTGAAACGGCCATCGCACTTGGCCGGCTGGGCGGCCTGGGCGTGCTGGACCTCGAGGGTTTGTGGACGCGCTACGAGGACCCCCAATCCGTGCTGGACGAGATCTCCGCCCTTGAGGATGAAACGGCCAGCCCGGCGGTCACTCGGCGCATGCAGGAGCTCTACAAGGCTCCCATCCAGCCCGAACTGATCACCACCAGGCTCGCGGAAATCCGGGCTTCGGGCGTGACCGTGGCCGGATCGCTGACGCCGCAGCGCACCCAGGAGCACTATAAAACCGTGGTTGCCGCCGGCGTCGACATTTTTGTCATCCGGGGCACCACCGTCTCGGCCGAACACGTCTCCAAGAACCACGAGCCACTGAACCTCAAGCAGTTCATCTACGAACTCGACGTGCCGGTGATCGTCGGCGGAGCCGCCGGGTACACCCCGGCACTGCACCTCATGCGTACTGGTGCGGCCGGCGTCCTGGTGGGCTTTGGCGGCGGCGCGACGACCACAACGCGCCGTGCGCTCGGCATCCATTCGCCCATGGCATCCGCCATTTCCGACGTCGCCGCAGCCCGCCGCGACTACATGGATGAATCCGGCGGACGATACGTGCACGTGATCGCCGACGGCGGCATGGGCAGTTCGGGTGACATCGTCAAAGCCATCGCCATGGGCGCCGACGCCGTCATGCTCGGCAGCGCCCTGGCACGTGCCGAAGAAGCCCCGGGCAAGGGCTGGCACTGGGGCCAGGAAGCCCACCACCTTGAGCTGCCCCGCGGCGACAGGGTCAACGTCGGCACTGTCGGGCCCCTCGAAGAAGTACTCTTCGGACCGGGCCACCACACCAACGGAACGTCCAACCTGATCGGAGCGCTTCGCCGTTCCATGGCCACCACCGGCTATTCGGACCTGAAGGAGTTCCAGCGCGTCGACGTCGTCGTCTCGCCTTACTCCGGGCGGTAGCGCCCATTCGGCCGCTTGAGCAGTCGCGCGAAAACCCTGCCCAAGCCCGCGGACAAGAAGTAGTGTGGGGAACTACGGGCTTTGTGCGATGGGAGGCGTCCAATGAGCAGTGTTGCAGATGGTTCGCAAAGGGATGATGCATCCAGCGGTGCATTGAGTCCAGACGCGCGGGCCAGATCCATCGACGTTCTCAAGGGCACCACCGAGCCTGGCAAGGAACTCGACATCCTGATCGTCGGGGGAGGCGTGGTCGGGGCCGGGGCGGCGTTGGACGCCGTGACCCGCGGCTTGTCCGTTGGCATTGTCGAGGCCAGGGACTGGGCTTCCGGCACGTCGTCGAGGTCCTCGAAACTGATTCACGGTGGCCTGCGCTACCTGGAAATGCTGGACTTCGCGCTGGTCCAGGAGGCCCTCCAGGAGCGCGGACTGCTGATCCAACAGATCGCACCGCACCTCGTCCGGCCGGTCCCGTTCCTCTACCCGCTGACCCGGCGGTTTTGGGAACGCCCGTACGTTGGTGCCGGGATCTTCCTCTACGACGCGCTCGGCCTCACCTCCGGACACAGCCGCGGTGTGCCCATGCACAAGCACCTCTTCCGGCGCGGAACACTGAGGGCAGCCCCCAGCCTCAAGAACGATGCCTTCGTCGGTTCCATCCGCTATTACGATGCGCAGGTCGACGACGCCAGGCTGGTGGTGAATGTCGTCCGCACCGCGGCACATTACGGAGCGCATGCCGTGAACAGGATGCGCGTGGTGTCGTTCGTGCGCGAGGGCGAACGTGTGGTCGGTGCGAAGGTGGAAAACCAGGAGGACGGCAGCATCATCGAAGTCCGCGCCAAGCAAGTGGTCAACGCCACCGGAGTCTGGACGGACGAGACCCAGGCCATGGTGACGGACCGCGGCCAACTCAAGGTCCGCGCCTCCAAAGGCATCCACCTTGTGGTCCCGCGCGACCGCTTCCAATCCACAGTGGGATTGATACTGAGGACCGAAAAATCCGTGCTGTTCGTCATCCCGTGGGGCCGGCACTGGATCATCGGCACAACGGACACCGACTGGAAGCTCGACAAGGCGCACCCCGCCGCGTCCACAAAGGACATCGACTATGTCCTTGAACACGTCAACCGTGTCTTGAAGCGGCCCCTGACCCGTGAGGATGTCGAGGGAGTCTACGCGGGCCTCCGCCCGCTGCTGGCGGGGGAGAGCGACTCAACGGCGAAACTTTCACGCGAACACGTCGTGGCGCACCCCGTTCCAGGCTTGGTGGTGGTTGCAGGTGGAAAGTTCACCACGTACCGGGTCATGGCGAAGGACGCTGTGGACGAAGCGACCCGGGCCATGGACGAGCGCGTACCGGCGAGCTGCACCGATACCATTCCGCTCCTGGGAGCCGAGGGATTCAAGGCTGCATGGAACCGGCGCGCAAGAACCGCGGATGAAGCCGGAGTGCATGTCGCCAGGGTGGAGCATCTCCTGAACCGCTACGGATCCATGACCCCGGACGTCCTGGCCATCATCAAGGACAACCCCGCCATGGCCGAGCCGCTGCCTGGAGCCGACGACTATTTGGCGGCGGAGGTCGTCTATGCCGCGACCCATGAGGGTGCCCGGCATGTCCATGATGTCCTGACACGACGTACCCGCATCTCGATCGAGTCGTGGGACAGAGGTGTTTCCGCGGTCCCTGTTGTCGCTAAGCTGATGGGAGAGATTCTTGGCTGGAGCGACACGCAGCGGGAAAGCGAAATCAAGCACTACCTGGCCCGGGTGGAAGCTGAACGGCTCAGCCAACAGCAGCCCGACGACGAATCGGCCGATGCTGCGCGCATGGGGGTCGATGACATCGTTCCCCTCCGCTGAGCGGCCTGGGTCGGCTGGGCACACTGGAGGGAAAACGACTTGGCGGAACCACTGGACCCGTATGATGCCGAACTGACAACGCCGGAGACCGTCATCCTTGAAATGGAAGCGGTCGACAAGACAGATGCTGCGGGCCAGCTCGCGGAACGGCTGTACGCGGCCGGGCGCATCACGGACCTCGAGGGCTTCCTCGAAGTCGTCAATTCGCGCGAGCATCAGCTTGCCACCGGACTGCCGGGCGGCATTGGCCTTCCGCACGCGCGCAGCGAGTATGTTTCCCGGGTCTCCATCGCTGTTGGTGTCACGAAGTTCGGTCATTCGCTGGACTTCGGCGCCAGCGACGGACCGGCCACGTTGGTCCTGCTCATCGCTACGCCGGCCAGTTCGTTCTCGGACCACCTGGAAGTCCTCGCGACCTTGGCCCGCTCGCTGTCCAAGGAATCGTTCCGGGAATCCCTCCGGCGCGCCCACGATCCCGAAGTCATCGCCGAACTGATCAACTCCAGCCTGGTGTTCTTCGACCACTGACGTCCTCCGTTACCTTTTTAGCAGCCCTTAACGAGTAAGAATTGGGGTTGTTGGCCTGTCG
>NZ_JARVRG010000016.1:0-31489 GCF_030209795.1 Arthrobacter sp. efr-133-R2A-63
GCGATCCTGGCCTGCGCGGCCGCTGCCGCGGACTTCAAGTCCTCCAGGGCACGCAGCTGGTCGATAAGTTCGGCGCGGTCCGGTCCGGTGCCGCCCACAAGTTCAAAGGCAGCGGCTGGCCGAAGCGATCTCACGGCATCGATCAGCTCCCGCACGCAGACGCCCGGCACGGCAGCATCCGGACCCGCGCAGCCCGCTGGCGCGCCGGATCCCATCAGCTGCGTTCCCCGAGTCCGCTCCATAAGAAAAGCCTCTCAGGGACCTACGACATTATTAGCTCGAAGATCGTCTGCCCGCCGAAAATCCCGGAATTCGACGGAATTTTTCGAGAACGGACCTTGCGGGGCCGCCGTCAGGGCGCACCTATGGGGCGCGGTATCGCCCGGCTAGCGGACCAGCCTCCTCGGGCTCTGGCGCGCGCTGCCGAAGCGGACGAGAATGGCCACGTGGTTGCCCCTCGTCAAGGCGGGGACGTCGCCCCGATGACCCCTGCCGCCCGAAAGATCCAAAGCATCTTTCTCACGTTGACCCTTGGCAATACCCTTGCGGCCTCGTTCATCTGGGGGATCAACACCCTCTTCCTGCTGGATGCGGGGCTCAGCAACCTCGAGGCCTTCGCGGCGAACGCCTTCTTCACGGCAGGAATGGTGGTGTTCGAAGTGCCCACCGGAGTGGTGGCCGACGGTTGGGGACGCCGCGTTTCGTTCCTCCTGGGCACCGTGACGCTGGCCGGTTCCACCTACCTTTACTATCTGCTGTGGCAGTTTTTGGCGCCGTTCTGGTGGTGGGCCGTGGTGTCGCTGCTGCTCGGCCTGGGCTTCACCTTCTTCTCGGGTGCGGTGGAGGCTTGGCTCGTGGACGCGTTGCGCTTCACCGGATATGAGGGCGGCCTGGAGACGGTGCTCGGGCGCGGGCAGATGGTGTCAGGTGCTGCCATGCTTGCGGGCTCGGTGGCTGGCGGGGTGATCGCGCAGGCCACCAATCTCGGAGTGCCGTTCCTGATTCGCGTCGGGGTGCTCCTCGCTATGTTCGTCGTGGCCTTCTTTCTCATGCGCGACGTCGGATTCACCCCGGAGCATTCTGCCCATCCGCTCAAGGCGAGCCGCGCCGTCGTCGACGCCTCGATCGAGAACGGTTTGAAAAATCCTCCCGTACGCTACGTGATGCTGGCAGCCCCGTTCAGCGCCGGCGTCGGGATCTACGTGTTCTATGCCCTGCAGCCGTACCTGCTTCAGCTCTTCGGAGACCCGCACGCATACTCCGTTGCGGGCCTGGCTGCGGCCATCGTGGCAGGAGCACAGGTACTGGGCGGGTGGATTGCACCGCGCATCCGGCGCCTGGTTCGTAAACGCACCACAGTGTTGATTCTGAGCGGAGTGGCCAGCGCATCGATTCTGGTGGTGCTCGGGTCCACGGGTGTCTTCTTGGTCGCTTTGGCGCTGTTGACGTTCTGGGCCATGGTCGCCTCGGCGGCCACACCGGTGCGGCAGGCCTACGTGAACGACATGATCCCGTCGAAGCAGCGGGCAACAGTGCTGAGCTTCGACTCGCTCATGGGATCAAGCGGGGGAGTGGTGGTGCAGCCGCTGCTCGGCCGGGCGGCCGATGTGTACGGCTACCCCGCCTCGTTGGCGATCAGCGGGGTCATCGAGTTGATCGCAGTGCCATTCCTCCTGGCGAGTCGTCGGCAGCGTTCATTGGCTGATCAGGCCAACGCCTCGATCGCTGCCTCCGATGCGGAACCCCGGCAGGAACTGAGCTAGGGAAGCCGTGAAGCCCGGAGGAGCGTGGCCGCACCGGCCTTGTCGGGATCAAGCGGCACAGGGCTAATTAACACGGCTGGGCCACGACGCAGGATGCCATCCGAAAGCGGTTGGCAGCGCACGCCGCCGCGTCCGCGCATGGCGGCGTGCGCGCCCGGAGCCAGGACCTGGTCCATCCAAGCGCAGGGATGGGCAGGCCGCCCGCCCCGGAACCGCGCAACGCTGCCGCCGGATTCCAACGCGAACTCCTCGCCCAGCAGGGGAGCCAAGTGGGCTCCCCTGAGGACTACATTGCGGCGGGTGAGGAGCGGATCAAAAGGTGCGACCCCCAGCTCAGCAGCCATCGCTTCGAGCGACTCGATGGCTATCAGGGTGACTGCGGCATCCATGTGCGCGGCCTTGCCGAAGAACCGGTCACCGACGATGCCCTTTCCGCTGACGACGTCGACCTGCCCGGCATCCGCGGTGGGCACCTCGGCGGCACCATCACGTGCACGGCCGAAGTAGGCGTGGCCGGATGACACGAGCAGATGCAGGATCTCCACGTCGTATCTGTAGCTTGCGGTCATGCCATAAGGCTATGCCTCTCCCGGGTCAGCAACCCAAGGCGCTCAGCTCCAGAACCCGATGAGCTGCCCGGCAAGGGTTTTGCCTTGCTCGTAACCCGCCTTGGCGGCGGGCGGACGCAGCGACAGATCCATGGCATTCGCACCGAACATGTGCTCGGAGTTGCTGTCCGGGAAGATCGTTTCGACCCGGCTTCCGCGTGCCCGGAGTTCGTCGACCTGCGTTGCTAGATGCGTGCCCCACTCGAACGGTTGCAGTGATCTGCCACCGAAGGGCGAGAGCACCAGGACGCGCTCGTATCCGGCTGCCAGATCGGCATTCTCGGCGTTGGATCGGTAACCGCCGTCGAGGTAGAGGTTGTCTCCGATCTTGTAAGGCAGGCCACTGGAACAGCTGGCGGCGATTGCGTCCACCAAATCGACCCCACTATGGCGGTCGAATGCGACCGGCTCACCGGTTCGCGCATCGACCGCGGTGATGAGCACCGCCCGTTCAGGCCAGTGCTGGCTGGGCAGCCGCGTGGCGACCGTGTTGCGCCATTGAGTTGACCAGGCGCCGTCCGACGCCGCATCCATATCGAGCGCCGCCGCGCCCAGTCGCCGACGCATGTCAGCCACGTCCTGGGCATCGGCGATGATCTTGTTGATCCGATCAAGGTGGTTCACCACCGGCCTGGCTGATGCGCGTCCGGCTCCGGACCCGACCGGCGCGGGCCGTTGCAGGGGGACGGCGTCAAGGATGTTGGCGAACAGTTCAGTCGGGCTTGCGCCTGCAACCTGGGCCGCGGCCGTCGATCCGGCCGACGTGCCGATGGTCAGATCGGCATCGGTCACATCCAGCCCGGCCTCGAAGAGGCCAGCGAGGACGCCGATCAGCCAGGCATTGCCTGTCGATCCGCCGCCACCGAGGACCAGCGCGCGCTCGCGGGAGTGCAAAGGTATGGAAGAAGTTGTGTTCATGGGAGTCGCCTTTCGCGAATTGCCTGTTTGGCGCTCCCAGTGGCGACTATTTCGGTCGCGAGATCGTGGACTGCAGGGGAGCACCCATTGCGGATACTGCGTTCATGGGACTCACCTCCTGCCGATTGATCACGATCGCCACGATGCTAGCACGGCGCTCGGCGGCGCGCCATCGGCGTCGTGCTGTCTTCCTAGTCCTCCATCGGGAAGGCCACGCCTTCGCCTACAACGCGGAGGCTCAGTTCCGTGCCTGGCCTGGTGATGGACGCGTTCCAGTGGCGGATGGTGATGACCTCTCCGCCTCCCGGGTAGGTCCGGGCGGCACCTTCGGCGGGAACGCGGGGAGCGAGCTTGATCCGCACGGTGGTCTCCGGGCCGAAGTAGTCGGTATCGACCACGACGCCGCGGATGGGACCATCCGGAGCAATCCGGATCTGTTCCGGACGGAGCATCAATTGCACCAGGCCCTGCGCGGGGGGACGGCGTACGGGGATGCCACCCAGGGAACACGTGGCGAGGGAGCCTTCCATCCAGGCGTCCAGGATGACCGCATCACCGAGGAATTCGGCCGTGGCCCGGTCGGCGGGACGCGTGTACACAACGAACGGATTGCCGATCTGCGCCAGCTTTCCGCCACGCATGATCGCCACCTGGTCCGCGAAGGAAAGGGCCTCGGCTTGATCGTGGGTCACCAGGATGGTGGTGACCCCGGCTTCGTTCAGGACCTTGGCCACGGCACGCCGGGTGGCCACGCGGAGGCCGGCGTCGAGCGCGGAGAACGGTTCGTCGAGCAGCATCAGTTGCGGTTCGCGGGCCAAGGCACGGGCGAGAGCCACCCGCTGCTGCTGGCCTCCCGAGAGCTGGTGGGGCCGCCTTTTCGCCATGTCCGCATCGAGGGAAACCATGTCGAGCAGTTCCTGGACGCGCGTCTTGACGGCGCGGCGGCCGCCGTCGAGCGCTGACCTGTCCAGTCCGAACGCGATGTTCTGCCCCACCGTCAGGTGCGGGAAGAGCGCGCCGTCCTGGGCAACATAGCCGACGTGCCGCTTGTGGGCAGGTACCCAAATACCGTCGCCGGCTACCTTGTTTCCACCGAGGCTGATGGAACCGGTGTCCGGGTGCTCGAATCCGGCGATCAGGCGCAACAGGGTGGTCTTGCCGGAACCGGAGGGCCCGACGATGGCAGTTGTTCCGCCCTTGGCCACGGAGAGGTTCACGCCCTTCAGCACAGCCTGGGAGCCGAAGTTCTTGGTGACCTCGGCGATGTCCAGATGCGTGTTGGTAGTGGGAGCCACAGAGGCCGCCACACGCGGTGACGGAAGCCTTGAGGGGGATTGTTCAGTCACTGTCCGGCTACTTTCTTGGACTGTTGGAAAAGCAGGTACGTCATGGGGGCAGACAACAAGATCATGAGCAGGGCATAGGGTGCCGCGCCCGCATAGTCGATCTCGCTGCTCTTGCTCCAGAATTCCGTGGCGAGGGTATGCGTGCCGTTGGGGGACAGCAGCAGCGTTGCCGTCAGTTCGTTGACGATGGCGAGGAACACCAGCGCGGCACCGCCGGCGGCGGCTGGAGCCGTGAGGCGGAGCGTCACTTTCAGGAAGGACACCAGAGGAGCCTTGCCGAGCGATTGCGCGGCTTCGTCGAGTTCCTTGGGGGCTTGGGCCAGTCCGGTGCGGATATTGACCAGCGCCCGCGGGAGGAACAACAGAACGTAGGCGGCAATCAGGACCCCGGAGGTCTGGTAGACCCCAGGCACCATGCGGATGCTCACCGTGACGAAGGCGAGGCCCACCACGATGCCGGGCAGGGAGCTGGTGACGTAGTTGGACAGTTCCAGCATCTTGGTGAACCAGCTCGGGTGCCGCACGGCCAGATAGGCCATGGGGAAGCCGACGACGATTGTCGCCGCGGCGCCCACGGTGCCGTATGCGAGGGTCTGGAGCAGCGCCGGAAGGAACTCGTCGGCCGACCAGACCTGGGCGCCTCCAGCTATCACCCAGCGCAGGACGAAGAAAATCGGCAATCCGAAGGCCAACACCGTAAGGGCAAGCAGGCCGAGCTGTGAGGGAAGTTCGTAGAGGCCCAGGCGCAGTTTGGTCGGCTTGGCCTGGGCGCCGGAACCGACGCGTGCGTAGCGTGCGGTTCCCCTGCTCCTGACCTCCGCGAGGAGCAGGATGAGGCAGAAGAACACCAGGACGCTTGCCAACATGTTCCCGGCCGTGCCGTTGAACGTGGACTGGAACTGGGTCATGATCGCGGTGGTGAAGGTGTCGAAGCGGATCATCGCGAACGCACCGTATTCGGCCAGCAGGTGCAGCGACACCAGGAGTGCGCCACCCGTCATGGCGATCCGCAGTTGTGGCAGCACCACCCGGAAGAAGATGGCCCACGGACCCAAGCCAAGGGACGCCGCCGACTGCTCAATCGCGGGGTCGAGACGCCCCAGGGTCGCCGCGGCTGGAATGTAGACGAGGGGGAAATAGGACAGCGTGGCGATGAGCACGCCGGACCAAATGCCCTCCAGGGAGGGAACGGCGGTCACCCACGCATAGCTGTTGACGAACGCCGGGATGGCCAGCGGGGCTGCCAAGGCAACGGCCCACCAGCGATGCCCGCGCAGCCTGGTCCGCTCCACGAGCCACGCTCCGCCAACCCCCAACACCAAGCATATGGGCACCGTGAAGACCACCAGCATGACGGTATTGAGGAGCAACTCGCCGACGCGCGGCCGGACGATGAGCGCGACGGCGGTGTCCCACCCGGTCGCGGCCGTCATGTAAGCGACGTACCCCAGCGGGATGAGCGAAAACAGTGCGATCAGCACCGCCAGGAGGGATATTGCGGAAACGCCGAAAGGCGGGCGGGGGCGCTTGCCCCTGCCCGCCGTCGTCGTGCTCGCCGAAGCTTCCGGGATGTCCGGAGAGATGCGAGCCGATAGATCAGTGGTCACGGAATTACAGCAGTCCTGCCTTGGTCATCAGGTCGGTGACCTTTGCGGAGTTCAATTTGGCCGGATCGACGGTGGGAGCCTGCAGATCCCTGATGGGAACGAGTTTAGCGTTCGAGTCCACGTTGGAAGCGATCGCGTATTCGTAGGAGGTGCCGTTCTTGAGGACTTCCTGGCCTTGCTTGCCGGTGATGAACTTGATGAAGGTCTGGGCAGCCGCCGAGTTCTTGGAGGATTTCAGCACGCCGCCGCCGGAGACGGACAGGAAGGCGCCCGGATCCTGGTTCTTGAAGAAGTACGGGGTGACCTTGTTGGAGTTCTCGCCGGTCTTGGCCTGGTCGCCATAGTAGTAGTAGTGGTAGATCAATGCGGCGTCGACTTCGCCGGCATTGACTGCCTTCATGGCTGTGCTGTTGCCCTTGTAGGCCTTGAAGTTGTCCTTCATGCCCTTGAGCCACTCAGTCGTGGCTGCCTCGCCCTTTTGTTCGAGGAGGGCTGCAACGATGGCCTGGAAGTCAGCCCCGGACGGCGAAGCGGCCCACCGGCCCTTCCACTCCGGCTTGGCCAGGTCCAGCATGGACTTGGGCAGCTTGTCGTCGCTGATCTTGGTCTTGTCGTACACCAGGACGGTGGAGCGGGCGGCGATGCCGGTCCACTTGTTGGTGGACGGGCGGTATGCGGCCGGGACCTGGTCCACGGTGGCCTTGTCGATGTCCGCGAAGAGGCCGGCGTTCTCAACCTGGGCCATGGCGGGGGAGTTCTCCGTGAGGAAGACGTCGGCCGGGGATGCCGCGCCTTCCTGGATGATCTGGTTCGAGAGCTCGGAGTCGGAACCCTGGCGGAGCGTGACCTTGACGCCGGTCTGCTTGGTGAACGCGTCCACCCATTCCTTGGTCAGCGTGTCGTGCTGGGCGTTGTAGACAGTGATCTCGCCGGACACATTAGCGTCGGCGGCAGCAGACTCGGGGGCTGCGGAGGAGGCGGTGCCGTTGCCGCACGCGGCCAGGCTCAGGGCTGCAGTGGCGGCGAGTGCGATGCCGGCCAGCGCGTTAGCGCGAATCTTCATGAGGGCTTCTTTCTGCGAGCAAATCCAAGGGAGCCCGGGGGAAGTAAAAGCGGGCTCACAGCTTGAAACTTTAGGTTAGCCATACCTAAATTTCCATCCAGAAAGCCCCATCGTGACCGGAATCACACGCATTACGCAAGATTTACGTGCCCTAATGCGCGGATGGTGGATGTGCCCCTTGGGCGGGTGCCCTTGCGGCAGTCGATAAGCTGGCTCCATGCCCGGTCTCGCCGAATTCCTGCCGACCTTCCTCGGCGTCGGCATCCTGATGGCGGCCACGTTGGCACTGCTCTTGGTGTTCCGGACCCCGCACCCTTTCGCGCCTGCACTAGCCATCCTCCGCGGGGCCATACAGCTCGCCGCGATCAGCTTTGTTTTGGGGGGTGTGATCACCAGCCCGCTATGGGTGGCCGTCGCACTTCTGGTGATGTTTGCGGTAGCCGCGATAAGTGCCACGCGACGCATTGGCTGGAGCCTGCCGCATTTGGGCCTTGTCAGCGGCTCAATGGCCACGGGCATCGGAATAACCCTTGCCGTCATCTTCGCGACGGGAGCCATCGCGTTCACTCCCCGCTACGCGCTCGCGATTGGCGGGATCGTCATCGGCAACGGCATGACCATCGCAGTCCTGGCCGGCCGGCGCTTCAAGGAATCCGTTTACGAGCACTGGGAGGAAGTTGAGGGGTGGCTTGCGCTCGGCGCCACCCCGAGGCAGGCCACCCTTGATCTTGCCCGGCGGACGGTCTATTCGGCTCTGATCCCGTCAACCGATCAAACCAAGACGACAGGACTTGTCACGCTGCCCGGGGCCTTTGTCGGGGCCATCTTCGGTGGCGTTTCTCCCTTTGAGGCAGGCCGCTTCCAAATAGTGGTGCTCGCGGCGATCATGGCGGCAGGTTCGGTGACCGCCGTCATGATCATCGGAATCCTCGCCCCGGTACGCGTGCGCCCAGCGACGTTGCGCTGACACTGCCTAACGGGAGGCTCCCTCCGGCCGACAGTAGGGACTGAACCGCCCTCCTCACAGCGCCTCCCTACCTAAAGCAGAAACGGCCCATGATCGTTGTCACCCGCCTGAACGGCACCCGCTTTGCCGTGAATCCGGACATCATTGAACGGATCCACGAAAGCCCGGACACCCATCTGGTGACGCTCGACGGCGCCACGTATGTCGTGCGGGAAAGCCTCGCGGAGGTCGTGGACCTTATTGCGAACTACCGGGCCTATATTCTTCGGCGGGCACAGGATCTCCCCATCGTGACGGGCTATCCGCTGAGCCTCGTGCGCACCCCGGACACGGACGGAAGGTAAGCCATGGATCCCTCGACAATAATCGGCCTGTTCCTGGCCTTCGGTTCGGTGGTCGCCATGGTGACCCTCGAAGACGCCAACCTCATGGCCCTCCTGCTTCCCGCGCCCATGGTCCTGGTTTTCGGGGCCACCTTGGCCGTGGGACTGGCCGGGAACACGTTCCGCGATACCGTCCGGGCGTTCAAGGACCTCCCCAAGGCGTTCAAGGGAAAGACGGACAAGCCCCAGGACAGCATCGACCAACTGATCGGCTTCGCCGAGAAGGCACGCAGCGAGGGTCTCCTCTCCCTCGAAGAGGCGGCCACGGAGGAGAAAGATCCCTTTCTGGCCCGTGCACTGCAGAACATCGCCGACGGCACGGATGCCGAAGAGCTGCGCATCCTCATGGAGGACGAGATCGACTCCAAGATGCGCAGCGACCACGTCTCCGCCAAATTCTTCGCCAGCCTGGGGGGCTACGCGCCGACCATCGGCATTATCGGCACCGTGGTATCGCTGACCCACGTCCTTGAGAACCTTTCCTCGCCCGATCATCTGGGGCCGATGATCGCCTCCGCTTTCGTGGCAACCCTGTGGGGTTTGTTGTCCGCGAACTTCATCTGGCTGCCTTTCAGCTCGAGGCTCAAGCGACTTTCCGAGCTGGAAATCGAACGCATGACCCTCCTGATGGAGGGCATGCTGGCGGTGCAGAACGGGACCCAGCCCCTCCTCCTCGCCGAACGGCTCCGCGCCATGGTTCCCCCGGACCGGCTCGGCAACGCGAAAACAGCAAGCAAGGGCGACGACGACGAAACGCGCCCCGGCAAATTCGCTTCGTCCAAGGCCGCATGAGGTCCCGACGCCGCCGCGGCTCACCTCCCGCCGAAGAGCACGTCGACGAACGCTGGATGGCGTCCTACATGGACATGGTCACCGTGCTCATGTGCATGTTCATCGTGCTCTTCGCAATGTCCACCGTGGACCAGGCCAAATTCGACAAGCTCCGCAACTCGCTGGCCACGGGATTCGGCACGGTGGTCAGCCAGAAGGTGGACACCGCCACCGGGACCGTCGTTCCGCCGGAATACACCAGCGCCGACGCCCAGGGATTCTCCAACTTGGACCTCGCGCTGAAGGAAGCGGCCCGGCTCACCGCTTTGCGCGACGACATGAAGTCCAAGCTCGACGCCGCGGGGCTGGGTGCCAATGTGCAGTTCCAGATCAACGAACGCGGGCTCACCGTGAAACTCGTAGGATCGCAGACCTTCTTCGAACCCGACCGGCCGGACCTCACGCCCCGCGCGAGCCAGGTTCTTGGCATGATTGCCCCGACCATGGCCAAGGCGGCCCTCGAAATCATGGTGGAAGGCCATGCCGCCAACGGGGTCACCTCGTATCCCTCCACGTGGGAGCTTTCGTCCGCGCGTTCCGTCAACGTCCTCAGGTACCTCGTCGACCACGGGGGCATTTCGGCAGGGCACATCGGCGCAGTCGCGTACGGATCCGCCCGGCAGGTCAACGACGATTCCACCGAGGCGCTCATGGAACTCAACCGCAGGGTCGACGTCGTCGTCCTCTCGGACAAGCCCGAAGTGGTCCGCGCCCTGATCCCCGAGGCGCTCAAGGCGAGGGCCGGTGGCCAGTAGCGGCCGTGTAGCATGAGCGGTCGGTGACCGAACGGCGTCGGACACCATGGAAGTGGTCGGCGTGCCGAGGTACGCTCGTGGCATGACCCCGGAAGACATCGCCCGGCTCACGTACTTGCGAAAGGCCCGTGACCTGATCGACCGCGAGTACGCCAAACCCCTCGACGTACCCACCATGGCCAGCCATGCGTTCATGTCACCGGCACACTTCTCCCGGCAGTTCCGGGCCGCTTATGGCGAGACCCCTTACAACTACCTGATGACCCGCCGCATCGAGCGCGCGATGGCACTGCTGCGCGGCGGAATGAGCGTGACCGACGCGTGCATGGAGGTCGGTTGTACGTCACTTGGCTCTTTCAGCTCGCGGTTCACCGAACTTGTGGGGGTGCCGCCCAGCACGTACCGCGCCCGCGAACACCTGGCCGTGGCCGCCATGCCCGCGTGCGTGGCGAAGATACGCACGCGGCCCAGCCGGAACGAAGCCAGCAAGAGCCGCGAAGCGCTTGCGGTTGCCGCCGACTGACTGCTTGATACGCCGTAGCCGGCCGATATACGCCAGAGGTTCCGTCCTGACAGGGCGGGACCTCTGCTGCGTCCTGGACGCTTGCCGGGCGGGACAGCATCACCGCGGGATCACCGCGGGAAAACGGTCACATTTGATTTGCGGAAGATATATGCCGTCATTACCGCATTTGAGGATTATTCTGATGCCATGCCAAATATTCGAGTATCTGAAGCAGCTCGTTTCCTGGGCGTCAGTGACGATACCGTCCGGCGCTGGACCGAGAACGGCATCCTGACCCCGGTCAAGGATGATTCCGGGCGGCTGGCCGTGGACGGGCTGGAACTTGCCCACCTCGCGCGGGACCAGGCGCAGCTGCCCGAGGATCCCACCAGGGTGGGCCGCTCTGCACGCAACCGCTTCGTCGGACTGGTCACCGGCATCACGGCCGACACGGTCATGGCACAAGTGGAACTGCAATGCGGTCCCTTCCGTGTCGTATCCCTCATGAGCAGCGAGGCCGTCCGGGAGCTCGGACTCGAACTCGGCTCGGTCGCCACAGCCGTGGTCAAGGCCACCACAGTCATGATCGAAACACCCCAAGGAAAGAGCGCCATATGAGGATCACCCGCAAGCCCTTCGCCGCATTGCTCGTTGCCGGCGCCCTCGCGGCCAGCCTGGCCGGCTGCGGTGCAAGCACACCCGCGAGCACCGTCAGCAGCGGATCCGACAGCGCCAGCGCGACGCCTAGGCTTTCGGGCAAGGTGACGGTCTACGCGGCTGCGTCGCTGAAGGCAACATTCACCAAGCTGGCGAGTGAATTCGAGGCAGCGAACCCGGGTACCAAAGTGGCGCTGAGTTTCGCGGGGTCATCTGATCTCGTCACGCAGATCACCCAAGGCGCTCCGGCGGATGTCTTTGCCTCGGCCGACACCAAGAACATGGCCAAGCTCTCCGACGCCAAGCTGCTCGACGGAACGGCCAAGAACTTCGCCACCAACGTCCTGACCATCGCCGTCCCGCCGTCGAACCCGGCGTCGATCAGTTCCTTCGCGGACCTGGCCAAACCGGGCGTCAAGGTGGTGGTCTGCGCCAGCCAAGTACCGTGCGGCTCCGCAGCGCAAACCATCGAAAAGGCCACCGGTACAACCTTGAAGCCCGTCAGTGAAGAGTCATCCGTGACTGACGTCCTGGGCAAGGTGGCCTCGGGCGAGGCCGACGCCGGACTCGTCTACGTCACCGACGTCAAGGGCGCCGGGGACAAGGTCAAGGGCATCACCTTCCCCGAGGCGGACAAGGCCGTCAACACCTACCCGATCGGCACCGTGGGCACCAGCAAGAACAAGGACCTGGCCGCGGCATTCATCGCGTTGGTGACGGGAAGCGAAGGCAAGAAGGTTCTCGGCGACGCCGGCTTCGGAACTCCGTAGCCTCCCGCAGGAAGCGAGCAGGATTCGAGAAGCGCGTGCGGGCGCAGCGGACTAGCGTCGTTGCCATGACTATTTCACTGCAGTACTCACACATCACTGTCAACGATCCCGACGAAGCACTCACCTTCTATCGGGATGCCCTCGGCCTCGAGGTGCTCAACGACGTGGCACAAGGCGGATTCCGTTGGGTGACGCTCGGCAGCACGGACCAGCCGGGTGTTGAAATCGTGCTTTCCGAACCGCACGCGGGCCGGTCCAAGGCCGACGGCGACTCCCTCCAGGAGCTGCTCACCAAGGGCGTCCTGGGGCCGATCGTCTTCCGTTCCGACGACGTCGACACGCTCTTCGAGAAGGTCAGGGCTTCCGGCGCTGAGGTCATGCAGGAGCCAATCGACCAGCCATGGGGTCCCCGCGACTGCGCCTTCCGTGATCCTTCGGGCAACATGGTGAGGATTTCCCAGGCTCCGGCCGCATAGCCTGCGCCCGCGCTGGTGGGTGCGGCCCCGGGCCACACCCGCCAGCCGCCCGAAAACTCGTCACTTACGCCTGCACTTTCCTTGCCGATAGTGGCAACCGTGAGTGAACAGGAAGATCAATCGGCGGTACGGCAGCGCACCGTGGACGTCTATGACTTCCGCAGGCCCACCACCTTGCCTCGCCAGCACAGCCGCGTCCTGGAAGTCGCGTTCGAGACGTTCGCCCGCCAGTGGGGAACACAGCTCACGGCCAAGGTCCGCGTGAAGTCCACCGCGACCCTTGAACAGCTCATCATGCAGAGCTACGACGAATACGCCGCGTCCCTCCCTTCCGTCACCTCGATGGTGTTGTGCCGCATCGACGGAAGCGAGTCGCGGCTGGTCATGCAGTTTCCCGCCACCGCGGCCTTGTCCTGGGTCACCCGCATGCTGGGCGGGGCGAGCGAAACGGCAGTCCCGGACCGCAAGTTCACCCAGATCGAGCAGGCCCTCATCAGCCGCATGGTGGAAGACGGGCTGGAGGACCTGAGCTATTCGCTTGGTGCCCTGCTGACCACCCCGGTGCGCATGGACGTCATCCAGTACAATTCCCAGTTCGCCCAAGCCGCGGCTCCGGCGGAACTCATGATCGTGGCCTCATTCACCGTGAAGGTGGGCGAAAGCCTTGCTGCGGCCAGTCTCGCGATTCCCGCCGACGTCCTCCTTTCCGGGCTCGGCGACGTGAACCCCACCGTCCACAGCCGCGACGCCGAGGCGCTGGTCCGCGCCCAGGTCACCCAGGTACCGGTAGACATAGCCATCCAGTTGAGCCCCACTCCGGTGACGCCGGCACAGATCCTGGGCCTCGCCGTCGGGGACGTCATTCAGCTGCCGCACCTGGAGAACCGGCCGTTCGACGTCGCCATCAATGGCACCCGCCTGGCCACCGCGGCACCTGCCCGCAACGGCTCCCGTGCAGCCGCCGTCATCGTCACAATCGAGGAGAACCAGCGATGAGCATCACCCTGACCCTGCACGAGTCCGCGGCCGAGCGTTTGGCCACGCAGCTGCCGGCTCCTGCCACGCTGCACGTCGCCGGCATTGTCCCGCCCCACGCCGCAGCGGCATACGCACCGCTCGCGGTCACCGCCACGTTCGTGGGCGCCGTGACGGCGGACTTCGCGCTCATCCTCACGGACCGTTCCTTCCTGGCCGCTGCCGGCGGCACCCAGCAAGGGCACTCCGCCGTCGTGTCGGCCATCGACGTCCTGCGTCCCGCGATGGAACACGCGGCCGACGCGTTCGACGCCGGCGTGCTGGGGGAGTTGCGCGAGGAAGACGCCGCCGGGCTGCTGTCCGACCCCGAGACCGCTGTTTTTGAACTGCGCCAGCGGCAAGCGATGGACGGCGGGCAGGCGTTTGGCTGGTTCGCCGTCCGGGTCCGCGAACACGGGACCGTGCAGGACGCTGCCGCCGCGCGAAGCATTCAACCCGCGGCGGTTTCGTCCCGCCTCGGATTGATCAGCAACGTCGAAATGGCCCTCACCGTGGAAATCGGCCGCACCCGCATGTCCGTGCGCGACGCCCTCGCCCTGGAACCGGGCAAGGTGATCGAACTGGACCGCTCGGCCGGTGCGCCCGCCGATGTCCTCCTCAACGGGCGCCTGATCGCGCACGGTGAGGTCGTCGTCGTGGACCAGGACTACGCAGTGCGCATCACCCGCATCCTGGACGTCGCCGAGGGAATCTACTAGATGGATTCCGTCATCCTCGGGCTGCGCGTGCTCGTGGCCCTGGGTGCGGTGCTCGGGCTCATATGGGTCCTGCAGCGCCGCCTGCTCAAAGGAAAGGCCAAGGGACGACGCCGGGCCAACACCACCCTGACGGTGGTCAGCCGGCAGACTGTCGGCCAAAAGGCCTCCGTTGTGGTGGTCGACGCCGGTGACAAGCGATTCCTTTTGGGCGTCACCGAACACGCCATCAACGTCCTGCACAGTGGTGACGTCCCCGTGGAACTTCCTGAAGTCGCGACGGCACCCGAGAGCTTCGCCGATATCTTCCGTGACGCCGGAGGAACGTCGCTTCCGGACAACGGGCCCCAAACGTCATCCCAAGGCAGTGGACTCCAAGCTGCCGGACACACCCGCCGCAGCGAGATCCACCGGCGCAGCGGGCTCGACAAAGCACAGCCCATGCATGGATCCATCCTTGCCGGTTCCACTTGGCGGCAGGCCGCCGAAGCCATCAGGGGACGCCGAAATTGATCGCGACTCTGGGGCCTGCCGATGCCCACCGCACCGGCAGGAAGTTGCTGGCTGTGCGCAGGACGCTGCCAGCGGTGCTCTGTGTCCTCGTGCTGACGGGCCTGTTCCTGTGGCTGGGCACGGCAAGTGGACATGCGGCACCGGTCAGCCCCACGCCACCCACGGCGCCCGCAGCTCCCACGGCACCTGCCCAACCCTCCAACGGCAACGTCAGCATCAACATCAATGGGCTGGACGGAAAGCCATCCACCGCAGTGGTGACGCTGATCGGGATCACGCTGCTCTCCGTAGCTCCTGCCCTGCTGCTCATGATGACCTCGTTCACCAAGATCTTCGTGGTGCTGGCCATGACCCGCAACGCCTTGTCCCTCCCGTCCATCCCGCCCAACCAAGTGCTGGCCGGGCTGGCGCTCTTCCTTTCCCTGTTCGTGATGTGGCCCGTGATTTCGGAGATCAACAACGTCGGCATCCAGCCCTACCTGAACGGCACGCTGGATTTCAACGGAGCCGTTTCGGCCGGATCCGCGCCACTCCAGCACTTCATGGTGGCCCACACCCGGCAGGAAGACATTGCCCTCATGACCCGGGCCGCCAAGCTGGATAACCCGGCCAACCCGCAATCGGTCCCTTTGCAGACACTCATCCCCGCGTTCATGATCTCCGAACTCCGGGCGGCATTCATCATCGGCTTCGTCATTTTCATCCCGTTCCTGGTGATCGACCTGGTGGTCTCGGCCGCCCTGATGTCCATGGGCATGATGATGCTCCCGCCGGTCATGATCTCCCTTCCCTTCAAGATCCTGTTGTTCATCCTGGTGGACGGCTGGGGACTGGTGATCACCGCCCTGATCCAGAGTTATTCGAGCGGCTGATGGATACCAACGCAGTCCTGGACATTTGCCTCCAGGCCCTGATTCTTGCGGCCAAGCTGGCCGCGCCCGCCTTGGTCACCGCGCTGGTGGTGGGCCTCGCCATTTCCCTCCTGCAGTCCATCACCCAGCTCCAGGAAGCCACCCTCTCCTTCGTGCCCAAGGCAGTCGCCGTGGCCGTGGCCTTGGTGGTGTGCGGGCACTGGATGATCACCGAGGCTGTTTCCTTCACGAACGAGCTCTTTGCCCGGATACCCGGGCTGATCGGCGGAGCGTGAAGTGGATCTTCCCTTCAACCAGTCCTGGCTTGAGGTCCTGTTGTTGGCCTCCGTCCGGATGACGGCCTTCCTGGTGGTGGCCCCTCCCTTCTCGCACCAGGCAATTCCACTGCGCATCAAAGGGATGCTCGGCATCGGTATAGGGCTGGCCGTCTCCCAACGCCTCTCCGTTGGCTACACCTCCAAGGACACCGCGGGCTTCATCACGGCCGTGGTGCTTGAACTCGTGACCGGCGTGGTCCTCGGCTTCCTTGTCCTGCTCGTCTTCGCGGCCATCCAATCGGCCGGCAGCCTGATTGACCTCTTCAGCGGCTTCCAGATGGCCCAGGGCTTCGATCCCCAGATGATGATCAACGGCGCCCAATTCACCCGGCTTATGCAGATGGCCGCACTGGCACTCCTTTTCGCTTCGGACGGCTACCAGCTGGTGATCGGCGGCCTGACCGGCAGTTTCACGGCGTTGCCGCTGGCCGGTGGACTGGACATGGCACAGCCTGTCCAAGCGATGATTTCGGCTGTCACGGGGATGTTCCTTGCCGCGGTTCAAATCGCCGGGCCCTTGTTGGTGGTGCTGGTACTCGCCGACATCGGGCTCGGGCTCCTCACCCGTGTTGCGCCCGCCCTGAATGCCTTCGCCCTGGGCTTCCCGCTCAAGGTGTTCATCACCCTCGGGCTCGCAGGATTCCTGTTCCTGGCGCTGCCCCGGCTCGTTGCCATGCTCGCCGAGCAGGCGGCGAACACCCTGATGGGGGTGGGCTGATGTCGGATTCACAGGAGAAAACCGAGCAAGCCACCGACAAACGGATGCGGGAGGTCCGGTCCAAAGGGCAGCTTTCCCGATCGCAGGACCTCACCGCCTGGCTCGCCGTCGGCTCCGCGGCGGCCATGATCCCCTCCACTATCGAGCGTGCCTCCAACGTTGCCGCGGACCAACTGTTCACCGTCCGCGCCGTGATCGCGAACCCCGAACCGGCCAAAGCGGTAGCGGCGCTCGAAGCCGGGTTCGGCTCCTTGGCCCAGGTGCTGGGGCCTTTGTTCGTAGTGGTCATGGTGATCGTGGTGGCCGGATCCGCCGTCCAGGGCGGCATCCACTTCAAGAAATTCCGCGTTGAGTTTGAGCACTTCAACCTTGTGAGTGGCCTCAAACGGGTCTTCGGCGCGCAGGCCCTGTGGGGCGGGCTGAAAGCGCTCCTGAAGACCGCCGTCGTCGGGCTTGTCCTCTACACGGTGGTGCAGGGGCTCGTCCCGGTGCTGCTCACCGCCGGGGGACTGCCGGTGTCCGGCATCCTTGCGGCAGCGACCGGAGGCATCGGTTCGTTGATCCAATTCGCGGTGCTGGCCGGCCTGGTCCTGGCCGCCGCGGACATCTTCGTGGTCATGCGCCGCAACCGCAAGAAGACGCGAATGTCCAAAAAGGAAATCAAGGACGAAAACAAAAACAGCGACGGCGATCCGCTCATCAAGTCCCAGCGCCGCTCGCGGCAATTGAGCATGAGCCGGAACCGCATGATCGGCGCGATCGCAGACGCCGACGTCGTGATCGTCAACCCGACCCACGTCGCCGTGGCGCTGAAGTACGACGCCGGCAAAGCGGCACCGCGCGTGGTGGCCAAGGGGGCGGGGGTGATCGCTGCCCGGATCAGGGAAGAAGCGGAGGCGAAGTCTGTCCCGATGGTCCAGGACATTCCGCTGGCCAGGGCACTGCATTCGGCGTGCGAACTGGGCCAGGAAATCCCTGTGGAGCTGTACCGGGCCGTGGCGGGAGTCCTGGCGTTCGTCATGTCGCTCAAGGCGAGGGGAGCGGCACGCGGAATCCATCGTGTGCCAGGAGTGGCTGGAACCATGGCCGGAGCCCCGGCATGAGCCCGCGCGTTGGCCACCGCATTGACCGGAGCCCCCGAACCCCACCCAACAACCACGCCATCCCGGACAGGACACCGCAATGAACAACAGATTCGCCAGGCTCACCGTGCCGGTGGGAATCGTGGGCATCGTGCTGCTCTTGGTGGTTCCCGTGCCCGCGCCGCTGCTGGACTTCCTGATTGTCTGCAACATCCTGCTGGCCCTCCTGGTCCTGCTCACCAGCATGTTCGTCAAGAAGCCCCTGGACTTTTCCGTCTTCCCGTCCTTGCTGCTCGTGGCCACGCTGTTCCGGTTGGGGCTCAACGTGGCGTCCACCCGGCTGGTGCTGGGACAAGGGTTCGCCGGCCAAGTGATCGACGCTTTCGGCAAGGTCACCGTGGGCGGCTCCATGATCATCGGCGCCGTGGTGTTCCTCATCCTGGTGGTCATCCAATTCGTGGTGGTCACCAAGGGCGCCGAACGCGTCGCCGAAGTGGGGGCGAGGTTCACCCTGGACGCCATGCCCGGCAAGCAGATGGCCATCGACGCGGACCTCAACGCCGGCCTCATCACCGATGTCCAGGCCCGCAAGCGCCGCGCCGAGGTTTCCGCCGAGGCCGACTTCTACGGCGCCATGGACGGTGCCTCGAAGTTCGTCAAGGGCGATGCGATCGCCGGCATCATCATTATCATCATCAACTTCGTTGGCGGCATTGCCATCGGCGTGCTGCAGCGCGGCATGAACGTGGGCGATGCGCTGAACTCCTATGGCCTGCTGACTATGGGCGACGGTCTCGTCACACAGATCCCGGCCCTCCTCATGGCCGTGTCCACGGGCATGATCGTCACCCGGTCGAATGCCGAGGAGGACATGGGCCGGACGGCCTCCTCGCAGCTCATGCAGTCGCCCAACGCCTTGCTCATCGCGGGACTGGCCGCCGTCGCCATGGCGCTCATCCCCGGCATGCCCATCATTCCCTTCCTGCTGGTGGGCGCCTTCCTGCTCTTCGGTTCCAGGCGCCTGGCGGCCCAGCAAAGAAAGCAGAGCGAGGCGGAGGACGCGCAGGAAGCAGCCACCCTGAGCTCCGAGGAAGATCCCAACGAGCGGCTCATGCAGGACATGCGCATCCACCCCGTCGAGATCCTGCTGGCTCCGGACCTTGTTGACATGGTTTCCGGTGCCTCGGACGACCTCCTGGCCCGCGTCCGCTCCCTCCGCCACAAGATCGCCATGGAGTTGGGGATCGTGATTCCGCCCGTCCGCACGCGCGACAACGTCGAGCTGCCACCGGCCACCTATGCGATCCGCATTGCCGGAGTGGAAGCCGGACGCGGCACGGCGCCGTCGGGCAAGTTGCTTGCCCTCGGCGATTACCTTGACGCTCTGCCCGGTGCCTCCACGGTGGAACCGGTCTTCGGGCTGGCCGGAAAATGGATTCCGACCGAGATGCGCCACAGTGCGGAAATGACCGGGGCAACCGTGATCGACCGGGTGTCCGTGCTGGTGACCCACTTGTCATCGATTGTTTCCGCCAACGCCGCGAGGCTCCTCACCCGCGAAGACGTCCGGGTGCTGACGGAAGGCGTGCGCAAGCAGAGCCCGGCCGCCGTCGAGGAACTCATTCCCGGGCTGATGTCCCTCGCCGAGGTGCAGCGCGTGCTGCAGGGCCTTCTCGAAGAACAGGTCCCCATCAACGATCTTCCCCGCATTTACGAGGCCCTTGCCTTGCGCGCCAAGGTTTCCACCGAGCCCGAGGCCTTGATCGAAACCGCCCGGCAATCCCTCGGTCCCGCGCTCGCAGCCAAGTTCCTGGACGGCGCGATGCTCAATGTGATCATGATCGATCCGCTCCTGGAACAGTCCATGCTCGAAGACATGCGCCCGGCCGAAGGCGGTACCCAGATTGTCATGAGCCAGGCTCGACTGGACGCCGTCCTGGCCTCCGTGCAGGCTTCGGTGGAGACCGCGGCGAATGCCGGACGGCAGGCCGTTCTGGTGTGCGCTCCGGCGCTGCGGCCGGCGGTCCGGCGCCTCGTGGCAGCTCCCGACGGCGGCGTTCCCGTGTTGTCCTACCGTGAAGTAACGTCCGCGAACATCCAGATCGAGACCGTGGGGGTGGTCCGCAATGCCGAAGCAATACAAGCTTAAGGGCACATCCCTGGACGACATCCGGGTGAAGGCCGAGCAGCAATACGGGCCTGGCGCGCGGATCGTCTCAGCCGAGAAAGTCACCAACCCCGGGATCGCCGGACTCTTCGCAGCCAATCGCTACGAGGCCACCATCGAGGTTCCATCCCAACTAGCTGGCAATAGTTGTCGTTCTGGGGGCCCAGAACGACAACAACTGCGAGTCAGTTGGGAGGCGCAAGCGGGCGGGGAGGTGCACGCTGCCGGGGAGGCGCACGCGTTGCAGGGGCTCGCGATAGCCGCGCTCCTGGAGCAGGCCGACGCGGCCGAGATGGACATGCACCGGCCGGAGGCAGTTGTTTCTACTGCCTCCCCGGATTTCGCCGGGATATTGGAGCAACTGGGGAACGAATTCCGGGCGCCGGCGTCCGGAGCACCAACGCAAGGCGCGCTGACCGCGTTGCCGCACGCCGTCGTCGGGCACGCCGTTCCAGCGGCCCCTCCGGCCGCCGTGCCGGTGCCATTGGCCGGCAGCGGCAACCTCGTCATCCTGCTTGGCCTCGGCGACGACGCCTTAGGGACAGCACTGGAATTGTCCATCGCTGGGGGCGGCTTCGACGTCCGGACGGCCGGAGCCCTGACCGCTTTCGGGCACCTCCATGTGACGGGGCGCCAGGGCGCGACGGCGGCCCGTGCCCAGGCGGTCGTCACCGACCAAACCGTGCTGGTCGCCTACGGGCTCGGCAGGCAAGGCGAAGCCGTGACGCGTGCGGCGGACATCGCCACCCTCGCGGCAGACCAGTTGTGGCTGGTTGTCGACGCCGGGCGGAAGGCTGAAGACACGGCATCCTGGGTGCGGGCGCTCTCCGCAGCCCTGGCCGCCGAGCGCGTCCGTGTCGACGCGCTTGCCGTTTTCGGCGCGTCGGAGACCGGAAGTCCCGAGACGGTCAACGGACTCGGCCTACCCATCGGGTGGGTGGACGGCAAGCCCGCCCGCGTTGCGGTGCTCGGAAAGGTAGATTGAGAGCATGCTGGTACTGACACGCAAGCCGGGCGAACAGATCATGATTGGTGGGGACATCGTCATCACCGTCATGGAGGGCCGCGGCGACGGCGTGCGCATCGGGATCGAGGCGCCCCGCGGGGTGTCCATCCAACGTCGCGAAGTGGTTGAGGCGATCGCCGCGGCCAACCTCGCTGCTGCCCAGGCCGGCCCCGACGCCGAGGAACTCGTTGCCGGGCTGCGTCCGCCCGTGCGGAAGCCCCCCAAGGAAGAGGCTGGGTCTTAAGCCAAGCCCAGGAACTCTGCGAGGAGTGGCAGCGAGCAATCCCTCGTCACGGCCAGGGCCCGCTCGATGTTGGCGCTTTCCGCAAGGAGTGTCACGTCATCCACGGTGTCGGAGTGCGCGAACGCCTCCGGCACTCCCGGCGCCACGCTGTCGCCCGGCTGTACTGGGCCAAGCACCTGGTTCCCGGCGCCCTGTGGCCCCATCCGGAGGGCTTCGACATTGGCGGCCGCGGTTGATTCGACCTGCTTGAGCAGACGGACCAGGCCATGGTGGTGTTCCTGAAGCAGTTCCGGCCAGATTCCGGACGGCGCCACTGAGGCAATCATGGGCAGCGTTGCGTTGGCCGATAGGCGCCACTCAATGGCCAGTGCAGACGACTCGATGTTCCGGGCAAGCGTGTCGAACCGGAGGTTTTCCAGGACCTTTTCCACGTCGGCGGCAGTGAATTTCAGCCAATGCCAATTGCCTGCCCGGACGTGCAGCAACTGTGTTTCGAGCCGGTACAACAGCAGTTCCAGCTGTCTCCGCTCACGCCACAGCATCGCTGATAGCTCGTCCGCCCCCACGGTTCCCCATTCCCCGGTTCGGCCTGCGAAAACGTGTTTTCCGAGGCCCGATTTGTATCTTTTTCATGAGCGTACACGCATTGTTATTTTTCAGATGGTATGTTCACTGAATACATGTCTGGTCCATGTAATCTTCGGCACGCTGTACCGTCTCAGCAGCTGGCCCATGAAGCCCCTGGAACCAGGCTTTTGCAACTCAATAAACGGGTCTCATGGGGGGACTAATTTTGAATCGCGATGAACGCAACGAGCTGGTGCTGCAGCACTTACCGCTCGTTGGCTATTTGGTGTCGGAGCTCTGCGCGAGAGCTTCTCATTTGTCACGCGACGATTTCGCGTCGGTGGGGTCCGTGGCGTTGATAACGTCTGCCGATTCCTTCGATCCGGACCTCGGAGTCCCTTTCGGCGCGTTTGCGCGCCGCCGGATCGTCGGGGCGTTCGCGGACGAGATGCGGGCCAGCGATTGGGCCACCCGCTCGGCGCGCAAACGCATCAAGGAAACCATGTCGGTCCAGGAAACGCTCTCCGGAGTCCTTGGCCGCACCCCGTCGGTGGCCGAGACCGCTTCGGCGCTGGGCGTTGAACGCAGCGTGGTGGAAGCGGCCCTGGCCGATGCCGCGCGGACGCTGTCGCCGCTGGATGACGTGGTGGTGGACACGGTCGCGGCGGAGACGATCTCCCCGGAGCATTCGGTCCTGGCCGATGAGCGCCTGAAGTACCTTCGGGCCGCCGTCGAGGCCTTGCCGGAGAAGATGCGGTACGTCGTCGAGGAGATCTACTTCGCGGGGCGGACCGTGAAGGAACTCGCCGAGGAACTCGGCTCCACCCACGCCGCGGTCTCCCAGCAGCGCGCCGAGGGCATCCGGCTCATGCGCGACGGGCTGTCCGCGCATTACGCGGACGATCCCGGGCAATCCTTCGAGCCCCATTCGCGGATTACCGCCCGACGCCGGCACGACTACCTCTCGACCCTCGCCACCGCCACCCTGGGCGGAATCACCCGCAGCTTCAGCGCTCCGGATGCAGCCTTGAACCAGGCAGTCTAGAGTCCGCCTACTTGGCGGTCGGCACGCGGCGGAGCACGACGGCGGAGAGGACTGCCGCCCCCGCCATCAGAACCAGCCCGATCGCTGCCGTGATGTGGACCCCCGATTCAAAGGCCGCACGCGCCGCGGTGCTCAGGGCGTCGCCCAATGGCTGGGGCAGGGTAGATGCGGTGTCCATGGCGCCGGCGAGCGTCTCCCGCGAGCGTTCTGCGGCGTGGGCCGACAGTTCGACCGGAAGCAGCAAATGGTGTTGGTAGGACGCTGTCAGGATGGAGCCGAGCACGGCTGTGCCCAGCAGTGATCCGAGTTCGTAGCCCGTTTCCGAGATCGCCGATGCCGCGCCTGCCTTGTCGGCAGGAACCGCGCCGAGGATCAGGTCGTTGGAGATGGTCTCCGCCGAGCCAACCCCGATGGCCAGCAGCAGGAGCGCCGTCAAAAGGTACCCCGGCCCCTGGCTGTGGTTTCCCAGGGCGGCCACGAGGTATCCCACCGCGCTCAGCGCCAATCCCGATGCCACCACCAGGCCAGGGCGGATCCGCTTGACCAAAGGGACCACCACCAGTCCTGCCACAATGGTGGCAAGTAGGGCGGGAACCATCGCGATCCCTGCCTGCATGGGGGACTGGCCCTCCACCAGCTGCAAGTGCTGGGCGAAGAAGTAGATGAATCCCGTCATGGAGAACAGGGACAGGACGTTGGCCGTAATGGCCGTGCTGAAGACCTTGTTCCGGAAAAGCTGAACGTCCAACATGGGCGATGCCAACGAGCCCTGCCTCCGGACGAAGACAATTCCCATAGCCAGGCCGAACACCATGAAGGCCGCGGGACCCGGGCCGAACCCGTGCACGGCGGCCTCCTTGATGCCGTAAACCATCGGGGCCATGGTCAGGATGGACAGCACCACGCTGGGAACGTCGGGCTTGCCCGGGTTGCGGTCCTTCGACTCGGGAATCAAGGACGGACCGAACGCGAGCAGGGGAAGCAACAGCGGCACGGCGACCAGGAACACGGCTCCCCACCGGAAATGCTCCACGAGCCAACCGCCAAAGATCGGACCGAGCGCGGCTCCGCCGGAGAATCCCGCGGCCCACACGGCAACCGCGAGCCGGCGACGGTTCGGGTCCGGGAAGATGTTGCGGATCAACGACAGTGTGGACGGCATGAGCATGGCTCCGAAGATGCCCATGCTGGCACGTCCTGCAATGAGCCATTCAGCCGATGGGGCGAAGGCCGTGGCCGCGGAAACGGCCGCGAAGCCCGTGCTGCCGATCAACAGCAAGCGGCGGCGGCCGATCCGGTCACCCAGGTTTCCCATGGACACCAACAGTGCTGCGAGGACCAGCGGATAGGCATCCACGACCCATAGCAGCTGTACGCCCCCGACTTCCAGCGACCGGGCGATTTGCGGCAGGGCAAATGTCAGCGCCGTATTGTCCACAGCCACCAGCAGCACGGGGAACATCAGGAGTGCCAGGGCAGCCCAGTCGCGCCACGGGGCGGTGTGGATCGAAGGGGTACGGGGGTGCTGGGTTGTGGACGGGGTGAACATGAACATAACTGTACCGTCTGGACGGTATAGTTTCAATTTGCCGCATCGAACTGCCGCATCGAACTAAGGGATGATGGACACCATGCCGCGAAAACCTATTGCCCGGGACGCTGTCCTGGATGCTTTTGAAGCCCTGCTGATCGAGGTGGGGGAGCGGGCTGCCACCCTGGACGCCGTCGCCAAGCGCGCAGGCGTCTCCAAGGGCGGTTTGCTCTACCATTTCCCCAACAAGGAAGCCATGATCAGCTCCTTGCTCGAGCGCATGGACGGGCTGGCCGCGCTGGACATCGAGGCGATGAAGGCAGCTCCGGAAGGTGCTGCCGCGTTCTTCATCAAGTCCTCGCTCTGGGCCGACACGCCCTTGGACCGCGTGTTTGTGGCAGCCACGCGTCTCGCGGAAGTAGCCCATGAAGAAACCCGCAGGCGCTTCGCGGGAATCCAGCAACAATGGCTCGATGTGCTCGCCGAGGAAGTCGGGCCTGAAATGGCCAAGGCCGTCCGGTACATGGGCGATGGACTCTACTTCAACGCAATGCTCGAAGGCGGCGCCGGTGATACGGAAGTCAAGGCCAGCGCGAGGAGCGCCGACGTCGGTGCGCTGCTGGCCGCCGTCGAACGCCTCCGTACCTGAGTGGCCACCCAACTGACTCGCAGTAGGTGTCGTTTTGAGGCTCCAAAACGACAACAAGTGCCAGTCAGTTGGGAAAGTCGGGCTGCTAGGTAACCCTATTTGCGGACGCGGGCAGTCCATAGGACAATTGGTAGTTGTGGCAGCCGTCACCGGCAACCACAGTCGATTCACACAATTGAATACGCCTTTGATCTGCGGCGGGAGAGTCCTGCAGGCATGTGATGCAGGCGCCGTAGGAGCAAATCCTCCCCAGGAATCTCTCAGGCCCACGCACCGCCGCGGCAAGGCAACTCTGGAAAGCAGCACGCTGACGCGCGCTCACCGACGGTGCAAGCGGAAAGTGCCATAAGCACGTTTCGCGGAAACTCTCAGGTCCAATACAGAGCGGGGAGGAATCCGATTAGCTGTGGCGTACCTTGCGCCGCCTTATAAATGGAGTTCCTTCGTGACGGTTAGTTCAACCTCCACCGCGTTCGTTGACCGGCATATCGGCGCCCGCCGCCAGGCCGACATTGACATCATGCTCAAGTCTGTTGGTTACGACAGTGTCGATTCGCTGGTGGACACCGCGGTTCCCAAAGACATCCGCCAGGACGTCGCGCTGACGCTCCAGGACGCCCTGAGCGAGGTCGAGGTCCTGGCTGAGCTGCGCAGGCTGGCTTCCAAGAACAAGACGGCCGTGCAGATGATCGGCCAGGGCTATTACGATACGGTCACTCCGCCGGTGATCCGCCGCAACATCCTCGAGTCCCCGGCCTGGTACACGGCGTACACCCCGTACCAGCCGGAGATTTCCCAGGGCCGCCTCGAAGCCCTGCTGAACTTCCAGACCATGGTCCAGGACCTGGTGGGCCTGCCCATCGCCAACGCTTCCCTCCTTGATGAAGCCACGGCCGTGGCCGAGGCGGTCCTGATGATGCGCCGGGCGAACAAGAACAAGACGGCCCACGACGGCAAGACGGTGCTGGATGCCGACTGCCTCCCGCAGACCATCGCCATCGTGAAGGGCCGCGCCGAGGCGCTGGGCTTCGAGGTGGAGATCGCTGACCTGTCCCAGGGCCTGCCCGAGGGCGAGATCAACGGCATCGTGCTGCAGCAGCCGGGCGCTTCCGGCCGGGTGTTCGACCACTCGGGCGTGATCGCCGCCGCCAAGGAACGCGGCGCCCTGGTCACGGTTGCTGCGGACCTGCTGGCCCTGACCTTGATCACGCCTCCGGGCGAGCAGGGCGCCGACATCGCCGTCGGCTCCACCCAGCGCTTCGGCGTGCCGTTGTTCTTCGGCGGCCCGCACGCCGCGTACATGGCGGTCCAGAAGGGCCTGGAGCGCTCGATGCCGGGCCGCTTGGTGGGCGTTTCCAAGGACGACGCCGGCACTCCCGCCTACCGCCTGGCGCTGCAGACCCGTGAGCAGCACATCCGCCGCGAGAAGGCCACCTCCAACATCTGCACCGCGCAGGCACTGCTGGCCATCGTCTCCTCGATGTACGCCGTGTACCACGGCCCCGAGGGCCTGAAGGCGATCGCCGAGACCGCCCACCACCACGCCCGCACCCTGGCTGCTTCCTTGAAGGCCGCGGGCCTTGAGGTCCTGCACGGCAGCTTCTTCGACACCGTCACCGTCCGCGTCCCGGGCAAGGCTGCCGGGATCGTCGCAGCCGCGGAGGCCAAGGGCATCAACCTGCGCGGCATCGACGCCGACACTGTGGGCGTCTCGGTTGACGAGACCACAACGACGGCGGTTGTCGGCGGTGTCCTTGATGCGTTTGGTGCTTCACTCACCGAAGCCAATGAGGGCTTCGTCCTGGAGGCCGCGGTCGAGCGGTCTTCGGACTACCTGCAGCACCCGGTGTTCAACACGCACCGTTCCGAAACCCAGTTGCTGCGCTACATCCGCAAGCTCTCGGACCGGGACCTGGCGCTGGACCGCACCATGATCCCGCTGGGATCGTGCACGATGAAGCTGAACGCCACCGCCGAGATGGAAGCGATCTCCTGGCCTGAATTCGCCTCGATCCACCCCTTCGCCCCGGATTCCCAGACCACGGGCTGGCGCGAGCTGATCACGGACCTGGAATCCCAGCTGAGCGAGATCACCGGGTACGACCAGGTCTCCATCCAGCCCAACGCCGGTTCCCAGGGCGAGCTCGCTGGCCTGCTGGCGATCCGCGGCTACCACCACTCCCGCGGCGAGGCCCAGCGCAACGTCTGCCTCATCCCGGCTTCCGCCCACGGCACCAACGCAGCCTCGGCCGTGCTGGCCGGCATGAAGGTGGTGGTGGTGGCCACCGCTGCCGATGGCACCATCGACCACGCGGACCTGCAGGCCAAGATCGACGCCAACAAGGACGTCCTCTCGGCCATCATGATCACCTACCCCTCCACGCACGGCGTGTACGACGCGGACGTGCGCGAGGTCTGCGACTCCGTACACGCAGCCGGCGGCCAGGTGTACATCGACGGCGCCAACCTCAACGCCCTGGTCGGCCTGGCCCAGCCGGGCAAGTTCGGCGGCGACGTGTCCCACCTGAACCTGCACAAGACCTTCTGCATCCCGCACGGCGGCGGAGGACCCGGCGTGGGCCCGGTCGCGGCCAAGGCGCACCTGGCCCCCTTCATGCCCGGCAATGCCGCGGCCTGGACCGAAGGCAACGACGTGCCCATCTCGGCTTCACGCTTCGGCTCCGCCGGCGTCCTGCCGATTTCCTGGGCCTACGTGAAGCTCATGGGCGGCGAAGGCCTCACCGAGGCCACGAAGTCCGCCCTGCTTGCCGCGAACTACATCGCCTCCCGCCTGAACGAGTACTTCCCCGTCCTCTACACCGGCGAAGGCGGACTCGTAGCCCACGAGTGCATCCTGGACCTGCGCGAACTGACCGCCAAGACCGGCGTCACCGCCGAGGACGTGGCCAAGCGCCTCATCGACTACGGCTTCCACGCACCCACCCTCGCGTTCCCCGTCGCGGGCACCCTGATGGTGGAGCCCACCGAATCCGAGGACCTCGGGGAGATCGACCGCTTCATCGAAGCCATGATCACCATCCGCAAGGAAATCGACCAGGTCGCCCACGGCGACTTCACGGTGGAGAGCAGCCCGCTGCGCCACGCACCGCACACGGCGGCCGCCGTCGTGAGCTCTGACTGGAACCGCGAGTACTCCCGCGAGCAGGCCGTCTTCCCGGTCCATCACCTCAAGCAGGACAAGTACTTCCCGCCCGTAGGCCGCATCGACGGCGCCGCAGGCGACCGCAACCTGGTCTGCTCCTGCCCTCCGATCGAAGCCTTCGAGAACTAAAGGACTCCTCACGATGACTGAGAACTACACTGCGCTCTACGAAGAGCACAAGAAGCTCGGCGCTTCCTTCACCGATTTCGGTGGCTGGCAGATGCCCCTGAAATACGACTCGGAACTGGCCGAGCACCACGCCGTCCGCCGGTCCGCGGGCCTGTTCGACCTTTCCCACATGGGCGAAGTCTGGGTCACCGGCCCGGAAGCCGCGGCATTCCTGGACTACGCCCTGGTGGGCAAGATCTCCGCCATGTCGGTCGGCAAGGCCAAGTACTCGCTGATCTGCCAGGAAGACGGCGGCATCATCGACGACCTCATCACCTACCGCCGCGGCGACTCCACCTTCCTGGTGGTCCCGAACGCGGGCAACGCCAAGGTTGTTGCCGAGGCTTTGGCACAGCGGGCAGCCAACTTCGACGTCGTCGTGGAGGACGTCTCCGCGGCAACCTCGCTGATCGCCGTCCAGGGCCCCAAAGCGGAAGAAATCCTCCTCCGCCTCGTCCCTGCCGCACAGCACTCCATCGTCACCGGGCTCAAGTACTACGCCGCCGTCGAGGTGCCCTTCACCTTCGCCGGGAACACGACGGAACTGCTGCTCGCCCGCACCGGCTACACCGGCGAGGACGGCTTCGAAATCTTCGTGGACAATGATGCCGCTGCCGCCCTCTGGCAAGCAATCGCAGCAGTTGCCCAGGACGGTGAGCTGATCCCCGCCGGACTGGCCTCCCGTGACTCCCTGCGCCTGGAAGCCGGCATGCCGCTCTACGGCAACGAACTCTCCCGTGAAGGCAACCCCTTCTCGGCAGGCCTGGGCCCCGTTGTCTCCCTCGCCAAGGAAAGCGACTTCGTAGGCCGTGCTGCCCTGGAAGCCCTCAAGGCTGAGGGCGCCGGTTCCACCAGCGGCCGCAAGCTGGTCGGTCTCAAGGGCCTCGGCCGCCGCGCCGGCCGCAGCCACTACCCGGTCCTCAAGGACGGCGTCGTGGTCGGCGAAGTCACCTCCGGCCAGCCCAGCCCCACCCTCGGCTACCCCGTCGCGTTGGCCTATGTCGACGTCGAACACACCGAACCCGGCACGGCCCTTGACGTCGACCTGCGCGGCAAGGCCGAGCCGTTCGAGGTTGTCGCACTGCCGTTCTACAAGCGAGTCAAGTAAGTCGTCACGCCTTGAGCCCGTCGGATCCGGGGGTGGCTGGGAGCCGCGGGACGGAAGAATCCTTCGCGTGCTCGGTCGCGAAGACGCCCGCTGAGCGGACGTGTCGCTCCCTTAGACGCACGCTTCCGGATCCTCCCGGCCAGCGGCGGCTCTCGGCTCACCGCGGGTTCAGATTCAGTCCGGCACCTTCGGCTCTCGCTTTCGAAAGCCAAAGGTGCTGGATGATAGGCCACCTGCCGCAGCTTGGGCTCGCGGGAACCACGGATTACCGACTAAAACCGAAAGGGCCAGCGTTCTTTTCCGGAACGGTTGGCCCCGAAAACTGAACTGACGAATAACGGGTGACGGGATTCCGGCAGCGTGCGTCTAAGCGAGGAACGAGCGAGCACGCCGAGGAATTCCGTTATCCGCCACCCAACCCGACCACAACTGTTTTCTTAGACCAACGCAAAGGAAAAAACATGGCAAAAGTTGCACCTGAACTCCAGTACTCCGACGAGCACGAATGGGTTGCCCGCGAAGCCGGCAATCTTGTGTCTGTTGGCATCTCGGCCGTGGCCACCGATGCCCTCGGCGACATCGTGTACGTTGACTTGCCCGAGGTCGGTTCCGCTGTGACTGCGGGGCAGACCTGCGGCGAGGTGGAGTCCACGAAGTCCGTTTCGGACCTGTACTCCCCGGTCACGGGCGAGGTCACGGAAGTCAACCCCGCCGTCGTCGACGATCCCGCACTGATCAACAACGATCCGTACGGTGCGGGCTGGCTCTTCAAGGTGGCCGCCGAGTCCGACGGTCCGCTGCTTTCCGCAGAGGAATACGCTTCCAAGAACGGTGGCGAGCTGTGAGCGCCGCGAGCGGAACCGCGCGCACCGAGAACATTGCGTTCGAGCAGGTTGTTTCGCCGAGCCTGGATACGGTGTTGTCCGAGCTGGATCCGGAGATCGCGGCGAAGATCGACGACGAGCTGAACCGTCAGCGTTCGGGCCTGGAAATGATTGCCTCGGAGAACCACACCGCCGTGGCTGTCATGCAGGCGCAGGGTTCGGTGCTGACCAACAAGTATGCCGAGGGTTACCCGGGCAAGCGCTACTACGGTGGTTGCGAGCACGTGGATGTCATCGAGCAGTTGGCTATCGACCGGGTGAAGGCCCTGTTCGGTGCAGAGTACGCGAACGTGCAGCCGCACTCCGGCGCCCAGGCCAACGCCTCGGTGATGCACGCCCTCATCAAGCCGGGCGACACCATCATGGGCCTGAACCTGGCGCACGGCGGGCACTTGACCCACGGCATGCGGATCAACTTCTCCGGACGCCTGTACAACGTCATCCCCTACCAGGTCCGCGAAGAGGACCACCGGATCGACATGGCCGAAGTGGAGCGCCTGGCGCTCGAGCACAAGCCGGCACTGATCGTGGCCGGATGGTCCGCCTACGCGCGCCAGCTGGACTTCGCCGAGTTCCGCCGGATCGCCGACCTCGTGGGCGCGTACCTCATGGTGGACATGGCGCACTTCGCCGGCCTGGTGGCCGCCGGGCTGCACCCGTCCCCGGTCCCGCACGCGCACGTCACGACGTCCACGACGCACAAGACCCTCGCCGGTCCGCGCGGCGGCATCATCCTCTCCAACGACGCCGACATCGCCAAGAAGATCAACTCCGCGGTCTTCCCGGGCCAGCAGGGCGGACCGTTGGAGCACGTGATCGCCGGCAAGGCCGTGGCCTTCAAGATCGCCGGGTCGGAAGAGTTCAAGGAACGCCAGGAACGCGTGTTGGCCGGTGCCCGGATCCTGGCCGAGCGACTCGTCCAGCCCGACGTCACAGCCAAGGGCATCAACGTGATCTCCGGCGGCACCGACGTGCACCTGGTGCTCGTGGACCTGCGCAACTGCGAACTCAACGGCCAGGAAGCCGAGGACCGCCTCGCCGCGATCGACATCACCGTCAACCGCAACGCGGTTCCG
>NZ_JARVRG010000041.1:0-29443 GCF_030209795.1 Arthrobacter sp. efr-133-R2A-63
ATGACTCCCGCCCCGCACGGAATCACGGTTGCATGGAAAGCATGAAACCTGAACCTGCAACGGCTTCCCACCCTGCCGGACACCCACATCAAGGGGGTACTGACGTGCCCTTCCACAACCCCGCACAACTGCATACCGTGAAAGGCATGGACATGGAACTTACTCTCAATAACGGCGTCACAATGCCAGCGCTTGGCCTGGGTGTCTTCCAAAGCGCCCCGGAGCAAACGACGGCGGCCGTTGAGGCCGCACTGGCCGCCGGCTACCGGCACATCGACACTGCCGCCGCATACGGCAACGAGCGGGAAGTCGGCGAAGGCATCCGCCGCTCACGCCTCGATCGGGCAGAAGTGTTCATCGAGACCAAAGTCTGGGTCAGCGACTATGGCTACGACGAGGCGCTCCACGCCTGGGACAAAGCGACCGGCAAACTCGGCGTCGACTATCTGGACCTGCTCATCCTTCACCAGCCCGCCCCGGACCGGTTCGAAAAAACCATCGCAGCGTACAAGGCACTGGAGGCCCTGCTCGCCGACGGGCGGGTGCGGGCGATCGGCGTCAGCAACTTCATGCCGCACCACCTGGAGCAACTGCTCGGCTCGACCGACGTCGTCCCAGCGGTGAACCAGGTCGAACTTCACCCCTACTTTACCCAGCCGGCAGTCCAAGGCGCCGACGCCGAACACGGCATCCTCACCCAGGCCTGGTCGCCGATCGGAGGGATCACCTTCTACCCAGGATGGGGTGGCCAGGAGCGGCGGAACGTCATGGAAGACCCCGCGATTGCAGCCATCGCACGGACTCACGGCAAGAGTCCGGCCCAGGTCATGCTCCGCTGGCACCTGCAGCAAGGCCGCTCCGCCATCCCGAAATCGACCAACCCGGCACGCATCGCCGAGAACTTCGACGTCTTTGGTTTCGAACTCAGTGCGGCCGAACTCGCCGCCATCGACGCGCTCGACACCGGCAACCGCAGCGGTCCGGACCCGGACGAAGCCCGCGAGGAGCGTTTCGCCATGGTCATCTCCGAAGCCTGAGACAGCCAGAAGCTTTAGACAGAGAGAAGGAACCACCATGGAGTACCGATCCCTTGGCCGCACAGGCGTGCAGCTCAGCCCCTTATGCCTTGGCGCGATGATGTTCGGCCCCTGGGGCAACAACGACACCGCCGACTCCACCCGCATCATCCACCGGGCCCTCGACGCCGGCATCAACGTCATCGACACCGCAGACGTCTACTCCGGCGGAGCATCCGAGGAAATCGTCGGGCAGGCACTGGACGGCCGACGCGAGGACGTCTTCCTGGCCACGAAGTTCTACATGCCGATGAACGAAGACGATCCCAACCAGCGCGGCGGCTCCCGCCGCTGGATCATCCGGGCGGTCGAAGACTCCCTTCGCCGCCTGGACACCGACTACATCGACCTCTACCAGGTCCACCGGCCCAGCCCCGACACCGACGTCGAAGAAACCCTCGGCGCCCTCACCGACCTCGTCCGCCAAGGCAAAGTCCGCTACATCGGCTCCTCCTCCTACTCCGGATCCCAGATCGTCGAAGCCCAGTGGGCATCCCGGGAACGGAACCTGGAGCGGTTCGTCACCGAACAGCCGCCGTATTCGATCCTGGTCCGCGGCATCGAAGAAGACATCCTCCCCACGGTCCAACGACACGGCATGGGCACCCTCACCTACAGCCCGCTCAGCGGCGGCTGGCTCTCCGGGCGCTGGCGCAAAGACTCCGCGTCCGCACCCACCTCTGCAGCCCGTCCGGGCGCCCGGTTCGACATGAGCAGCCCGGCCAACCAGCGAAAGCTCGACGTCGTCGAAGACTTGGCCCAGCTCGCCGAACAAACCGGTATGACGCTCATCGAGCTGGCCATCGCGTTCGTGATCAACCACCCCGGCGTCACGGCCGCCATCGTCGGACCACGCACCATGGAACAGCTCGAGTCCTACCTGCCCGCCGCGGACATCACCCTGAGCACAGACGTACTGGAGCGCATCGACCAGCTCGTCGCACCAGGAGTCACCGTCAACCCCGACGACAACAGCTACGGAGCCCACGAACTCACGCCGCAGGCCCGACGACGGCGGCAGCCGTGACGGCGAGGGGGGTGCGCCGCGATTCCCCTCATTCTTTGAGGGCGGCCCCGTGATGCATGCCGGCGGCTTCCTGCCCGTCGTCAAGGCCATGGGGCCGATGACCCAACACGATCGTGGAAACGTCGGCTTCCGAGGCCGCGGAGAAGGGACCGAGCCGCCCCTCGACAGCCCACCGGGTTTCCTCTTCTATCAAATCGGCGTTGATCCGTGCACCGGTCATGACGCCCTCGGCCGCCGCGGTGATCACCTGGGCCATCACATTGGAGACATTGCCCGCTGCGTACACACCCTGGACGGCCGTCGCACCCGTGGCATCCGCCTCGATAAACCGCCCCATCCCCATGGGGTGCGCCTGAGTACTCAGCCCGAGTGATTGCAGGACTGCGGACCTGGCCTCCATCCGAGTGCCGACAGCGAGGGCCTGCATGTCGAAGGAGGAGCCCTGGCGGAGCGTGAGGCCCGCGAGGACTCCGTCGACAGCGTCAACAGAGGCCACGGCGCCGTCGATGACCCTCACGGACCGGGCGCCGAGCTTGTCCCATTCCTCGTCAGTGGGCTCCACCGTGTCATTGAGGAAAAGGGTGATGTCCGGAGACCACTGCCTGAACAACAGTGCCTGATGGACGGACATCGGACCGGTGCCCAGCACTCCAATCCGTTTCCCGCGGATTTCCCAGCCATGGCAGTAAGGACAGTGCACAACGCCCTTTCCCCATTGCTCACGCAGTCCGTCGATGGGAGGCAGTCCGTCGGTCAATCCGGTGGCGACGAGGAGGCGCCTGCCGGAGAACCGGCGGCCATCTCCGAGCATCACTTCGAATACATCCGTGGTGCGCCGTGCCGAAACGGCTTCGCCGTCAATGACGGTTCCCCCGTAGGAGACTACTTCATTGCGTCCGATGGACAGCAGCTCCGACGGGCTCATACCGTCCCGTGACAGATAACCGTGCACGCCCGCTGCGGGCGCGTTACGGGGTGCTCCGGAATCGATGACCAGCACCGAGCGCAGCGCGCGGCTCAGCGTCGTTGCCGCGCTGAGGCCCGCAGCGCCGCCCCCGATGATCACAACGTCATACCGCGCGGTGTCCATACTGATGTGCCCTTCGTTTGTCCTGAAAGTCCGCCGCCAGCGTCCTGCAGCGGTTACAAACCAGCTTTCACCTCACGAGAGGAAACTGGCAAACAACTTTGCTGATATGGCAAACTGCAGAGATGGCAAATGAGCTTGATGATGTTCTTGGAGCTGTCGGTCCCCGGCTTCGGGCACTCCGTACGGAAAGGGATCTCACCCTCGGAGAGGTATCCACCGCCTCCGGAGTATCGGTCAGCACCCTGTCCCGGCTGGAATCCGGCCAACGCAGGCCAAACCTAGACATCCTGCTGCCCCTGGCACGGTTGTACGGTGTTCCCCTTGACGATCTGGTCGGCGCCCCGCCCACCGGGGACCCGAGAATTCACCTGAGGCCGATCACCCATGGCGGCATGACGGCCGTTCCCCTCACCCGCCGCCCCGGCGGTCTGCAGGCCTTCAAGATGGTGCTCGCCGGTGATGCCCGCGGAGCCGAACCCGATCCGCGCGTTCACGAAGGCTACGAATGGCTTTACATCCTCAACGGACGGCTGCGCCTGGTGCTGGGCGACAAAGACTTCGAACTCCGCGCTGGCGAAGCCGCGGAATTCGACACCCGCACACCGCACTGGTTCGCCAGCGCCGACGGTAAACCCGTCGAATTCATCAGCCTGTTCGGGCAGCAGGGCGAGCGGATGCACGTACGCGCCCGTCCCAAGCCCTCATAGCCTGACGATAGTGCCGGGCCCCATCCTCATCACTTCGGCGTTCCCCGCGTTGCGCACACGGTGCAGCTACACCGGTTTGTGATCGGTACCCGAATCTTCCGCGCCCGACAGGAGTGCGTAATATCCCGGAACCCACTGCGGAAGACCGCTGGCGTTCATCGGGACCACTTCGATGTTGACCGGGCCGTCCGCAATCAATCGCCAGTCCGAGTGCGAAAAGACGCGCTGGCGTTCCGCGGAACCGAAATGCCCGGGCCGTGGAAGGTTTTCCAAGGCGCGCCGCAGCTGCACGGGCATGCTTTGCCGGGTGGCGCCGAGTTCGGTCAGGTAACCGAGGCTGTTTCCACGGAAGTTGGTTTCAGCCAGCAACAACCTGCCCCTGTTCCCGATGACGGTCCGCAGGTTGGCGGCCATGGCAGCCTGCTTGCCGGGTTTCAGGACGTGGAAGACCCCGCGGACAAAGACGTTGGCGGGCCCCAGCCGCTCCAGCAAGAGCTCTCCGGCCCCTGCCCCCGCCGCATCCAGAACCATGAAATCGGCGTTTTGGACGCCTTCTGCTTCCCTGCTGGCCATCTCGATCGCCCCCTTGGATACGTCGATTCCCAGGACCCGGGGAAACATGCCTGCAAGCCAGCGGGTGTGCGTGCCGTTGCCGCACCCGACGTCAACCACCGGAAGATCCGGATCAAAATGAGCCCCAATCGCGTCGGAGTACTGACCATGCTCGGCCGTGGAACCGGAGTCCCACAGCACGTCCCCGGAACGCCCAGTGGTGCGGATTCCACGCCAGTATCCTTCCCACGCTGTGTCCGGATTTCTGGGTGCCCGGGAAGCAAGGCGGACAACTGTGGGGACAAGCAGCATCTGGTCCCAAAGCTTTGACATGCGCTAACTCTACAGACGCCGTGCGGGCCGGCGGAGCTGATCCGGTATTTCCACGGGAGGTACCGGATATCCATAGAAGTACCCCTGCCCATAGAGGCAACCCATGGCCCCCAGCTGCGCCGCCTGTTCGGCGGTTTCGATGCCTTCCACGGTGGCGTTGAGCCCCGCAGCGAAAATCAGCTGCAGAATCGCAGAGACAAACTTTTGCTGCCGTGGATCCGACTCCATGCCCTTGATGAGGGACTGATCGACCTTCACAGTGTCCGCCGGAAGCGACCTGAGGTAGCTGATGGACGAATAGCCCGTGCCGAAGTCGTCAATTTGCAGCCCCACACCCAGCTCCCGGAGTCCGCTGAGGACCTGTTCTTGTCCGGTCTCACGGGCCATCAGCACGGTCTCGGTGATCTCCAAGACCAAACGCCGCGGCTCCACGGCGTACCGTGCCAGCGTGTCCCTGATGTCGTCCAGCAGGTCTGTCCGAAGCAATTCCGCGGCAGAAAGATTGATGTGCAGGCAATAGTCTGGCAGGTCCGGATCTGTTTGGCTCCAGCGCACCATTTGGGCAATACCTTCATGCAGCACCCACCGTCCCAGCTCAAAGATCAAGCCGGTTTCTTCTGCGATGCCAATGAAGCTGCCCGGCATGATGGTTCCGCGGACAGGGTGGTGCCATCGGACGAGGGCTTCGACGCCGATGACACGGCCGGAGGCCAATTCGACCACCGGTTGATACAGCAGCGCCAGCTCCCCTCCGGCAACAGCGGTGCGTAGCTCGGCGGTTATTCGCGACCGTTCCTGAACGGCGTCGAGCATGTCGGGGTGGAAGAGCTGAACATTGTTGCGGCCCCGCGCCTTGGCCTGATACATCGCAATATCGGCATCGCGCATCAGCTCCTCAGCCCGACACCCCGGAGTACCGATGCACACGCCGATGCTTGCCATCGCCCACACCGTTTCCATCCCGATGCACATGCTGTCCTGCAGGTACTCCGATGCGCGGTGCGCAATTCGAAGAATCTCAGCTTCCGTGGCTGCGGCAATGAGGATGGCAAACTCATCCCCGCCCAGGCGGGCCACCGTGTCCGTCGCCCTGACGGCGGAGCGGAGGCGCTTGGCAACTTCCACCAACACGGCGTCACCGGCGCTGTGGCCCAGAATGTCGTTGATGGCTTTGAAGGAGTCCAGATCCAGGAGCAATACGGCCGGAGCTTTTCCGCCGTTCGCGCTGGACCTGACCGCTTCCTGGATCCGCTCGGTGAGCAGCGTCCTGTTTGCAAGACCGGTGAGGGCATCCGTCTTGGCCATCTGTTCCAGCTCGACCTGTGTTCGCCGCAACATGGCCGTGCGGGCGGCCACCCGCTGTTCCAGATCCGCATGGATGTGGCCCAGTTCCTCCGCAAGCAGGTTGACGCCGGTGATGACAGCATCAATGTCGTCACGATGCGACGAAGGTTCAATGCGTGCTTCCAGGTCACCCGCGGCCAATCGGACAACGCCATCAACCAGCAGCTGCAGGCGCGGGTCCTCAACGCTCTTTTTCGAGCTCATGCGATCCCGGCGTGCAGAAGCCGGAAGCACATCCGCGGCTCACGCACCCGCATCAAGCCAGTCCATGGCCTCACTGCGCGACGTGAAGAAACGAGTCGGGCAAGGCGGGACGTGCACTCCGAGGAAGAAGTTCGCGAGGACCCGGTCCACGGGCGACGTGCCCAACAAAGCTATGCGCGACGCGCCGCAGGGAATAGACCACACGCCCCTGGCCTCCCGGCTTACGGAAGCGACTGCTGCCATGTCGACAAGCATTGGATGCTGCTCCTGCTGGCATAGCTCATTGACTTTCGCCATGGCTTCGCGGGCGTCGTCAACCTGGATGGCGACCCCGGGCGCCCAACGCAAGTGGAGAAGTCCGTCGGCCCTCAAGACGACACTGGACTTTTCACCGTCCGCTGTTTCCGGTACCACGCTCACGTCCTCCCCCGGGCAGCCGCCGATCTCTTCGGCAACTCCCAAAAAGTAATCCGGCTTCCCGGCTTCCCTTGAAACGACGCCGGGGGCCGAGCTTTCGCCAACCCCGCCAGCGTAGCTTTCCCGCGCGTTTGTCCTCAAGCCCCTCCCCCGCTCACAGGCAGAGTTCGAGAGCGTCGAGCAATCGCTTCATCGAGCCGCCGAGGTTCCAGTCCGTAGCCAGACGCTCAAGTTCGCGGCGCGAGTCGTCGTCGACCGGGCGCAACCGCGCTCCCGCCTCCTCAAGGGTGGGCAGTGCGAGGTCGCGCACGACGTTCACAACAACGGGCGCGACCGCCAGATAGTCTGCGGACGCGGCGAGTTTGGACCGCACCGACGCCGCCAATCCGCTGCCGGGATCCGCCGCTGCAGCGAGCAACGCGTCGAGCGTGCCGTATGCCGCCAGCAACGACGCCGCTGTCTTTTCGCCAATCCCGGCCACGCCCGGCAGCCCATCGGAGGCGTCGCCGCGCAGCGTCGCGAAATCGGCGTACTGCTCGGGCAGCACGCGATATTTGCCGACGACGACGGCGTCGGTCACGATCTCGAGGTTCTTCATGCCTCTCGCCGTGTAGATGACGCGCACCTCGCCGGCGTCGTCGACCACTTGGAACAGATCGCGGTCTCCCGTCACGACGTCGACAGGAAGCTTCGCGTGGCTCGCATAGGTGCCGATGACGTCGTCGGCTTCATGTCCCGCGGCCCCGACGACGGCGATGCCCGCGAGGCCGAGCACCCGCCGGATCATCGGAACCTGCACCTGCAGCGCGTCCGGCACCACTTCGACGTCGGGAGCGCCCTCTACCGCCTCCGCGACACGATGCGACTTGTACGTCGGGATGAGGTCCACCCGCCACTGTGGACGCCAGTCATCGTCCCAGCACGCCACCAGATGCGTCGCCCCATAATCGGTGGTAAGCCTCGCGATCATGTCGAGCAGGCCGCGAACGGCGTTCACCGGCGTACCGTCGGCCCGGCGGATCGAATCGGGTACGCCGAAGAAGGCCCGAAAGTACAGAGAGGCCGTATCGAGGAGCATGAGGCGGTGAGGCATAACCGATCCTTGCATCAACAAACCCGATCCGGCGATCCGCCCCGCCGCCTGCCCCCTGAAACGTGTTGCAGCCAGACCGGAATTGCCCTTGCCGTTGCCGCCGTCCGGGAAGGTAATGGTGGTGGAGAACGCGCCCGTGCCGTCGGCATTGACGCTGAAGCTCGGCGGAGCGGGCCACCCTCCATCCGAAGCCTTCTTGCCGCCGGTCCGTTGGAAGGTGATGTTGATGGTTTCGCCGGCAATGTAGCCGCTTCCGGAGAAAGTAATGGATTCGCCGCGGGCTACGGTGCCGTCGGAAACGGTTCCGTACCCATTGCCCGGAGCCGGGTAGGTGGTCGCTGCCACGGCCGGAGGGGCGCCAGCCCGTGCGGGTGAACCTACGGTCCATCAGAGAGAGGGAATCCAGGCAGACCGTCGATGCTCCGAGCGTTCCTTTCGGCGCGGTAGGCAGACATGCCCTCCACGCCCTTTTTCTCTGCCTGGAGACGGAGAAGGTCGCGCTCTCCGGTCATCTCCATGACGGGAACGCCCCATCCGCATGAGTCGCTGACGCGTGTGACATCCACAGAGATGACCGCCCTGGTGCTCGGGTGGTGCGGATGGAGTGCCACCACCTCTTCGAATACAGCATCTCCCGGAAGGGACACTGAGCCGCGGCCGTGCAGGCGAACGATTCGGGGCCGGGGGCCAAACGAATTGAACATGAGGCACACGCGGCCGTTCTCCCGGATGTGCGCGATGGTCTCGACGCCGCTGCCGGTGTAGTCGACCCAAGCGACGCGATGGGAATCCAGGACTGAGAACGAGTCGTGGCCGCGGGGGGACATATTCACATGCCCGTCTGCTCCGAGGGGCGCGGTTGCGACAAACCACATGGGCTGTTCCTCGATCCACGCCTTCAGCTTCTCATCTATGGAATCAAATATTTGGGCCACGACCTGAGCTTAGTGGAACGGGATGCGGACCCCGCGCTTCGTCAAGGATCAGGTCCGCTCGAGGAGCTGCTGGTAAAGCGCACGGGTACCCGGGCCGGGCGAGACACCTAGCTGGTCGCGAAGAAGATCGGACAGCCGGCCGTACACGGCCAGCGCCTCGGCCAGATTGTCCTGGGCGGCAAGAGCCTTCATCAGGAAGCGATGCCCGCTTTCGCGCAAAGGATCCAAGGCGATCAGCCGGCGGCCGGCACGGAGCGCTCCGGCAAGTTCCGCGCCGCCGAGCCCGAGCTCGGCGGCGGCGTAGCATTCCAGGGCCCGCAGGCGGATCTCGACGAGTTGGTTCCGGGTCTGATCGATCCAATCCGCGTCCTCCCCCGGCAGGAATCCACGTTCGGAGACGAACAGGGCCAGCAGAACCGGTCCCCAAGCCCGGGCCCAATCCTGCTGGGCCACCGCAGACTCTGCCCGGTGGATGGCGTCCACCGCAGCTTCGAGGTCAATCCATGCGTCCGGGAGATGCAGTTGTACAGTGACGCGCCCATCCACTGTCTCCGGACCGAAGACATGGCGAATCTTTGAGAGCAACGGATTCAGGCGCGCGTCGATCCCGGCTGAATCGGGAGAGTTCCACAGCGCCTCGGCGAGTTCCTCGCGGGGCACCTGCCGGTGCCGGTTGACGACAAGATAGGTGAACATCAGGCGCCCTTGACGACCCGGCAGGCCGTGATCAAGCCTGACACCGTCCCGCTCTATGACCAGTGGCCCGCAGATCTGGAGACGCAGCGTTGACTGCACGCTCATGACACCATGATCTCATGCGCCCTCGTCGCTCCGGAGAGGGCCCGGCAATGTTTGGGAGGTCGTCATGGCGAAGCTCATCCGATGCGAATGTGGGTTCGTCGTCCGCGGCGATACGGATGAGGAAGTGATCGGAGCGATCCGCGGCCACCTGGCCAGGGACCACCCGGCCCTCCTCCAAGCCGTCAGCCGCGAGGATCTGCTCGGGTGGATCCAAGTGGAGTAGGCGGACGCCCGACGCCAATGTAGCGCCAACTTTGAGCCAATATTGGGCCAATGACAAGCGCGCAGAATGTGGACATGCTCATCGAACCCATCTGGCTGGCAAATCACCTCTACGATCCTGCGGTCCGCGTCGTCGAGGTTGATGTTTCCGCGACCGCCTACGACCAATGGCATATCGACGGCGCCGTCCTGTGGAACATCTACGCCGACCTGAAAGACGAACGGTACCGCCCGATCGACGGGGACGCGTTCGAACGGCTGTTGGTCCGCTCCGGCATCGGGCCAGGGTCGACGGTCGTATGCTACGGCTACGCTCCGGCGCTCGGCTACTGGTTGCTCAAGTCGTACGGGCACGCCGACGTCGGCATCCTGAACTGCTCCCGCGACGCCTGGCGCGCCCAAGGACATCCCTACGGCACGTCCTCGATCCCTGTGGCAGAGGCTCCGTACCGGCTCGCCGAACGGGACCAGCGGCTGTTCGTGGACATGCGCGCCGTGCGGCAGGCCATCGGCCGCCCTGGAACGGCGATTCTGGATGTCCGTTCCGAGGCCGAATTCGTCGGCGAACGGTTCTGGCCCTCCGGCGGAATGGAGCCGGGAGGGCGCGCCGGCCACGTCCCAACGGCCGTCCACCGGCCGTTCGGTGATCTCTACGACCAGAACGGCGCCTTCCTCCCGATTGACGACCTGCGTCAGGCGATGCGCGTGTCCGAGCTCAACGACCAAGACGAGCTGATCACTTACTGCACCGTCGGGGGCCGCGCGGCCACCGCTTGGTACGTTCTCACCGAAATTCTCGGACACCACGGTGTCCGGGTTTACGACGGATCATGGGCCGAATGGGGTCTGTGCCCCGACACCCCGGTCGAGGCACCGCACGCTTCAGCGCGCTAGTGCTGCAAAAGCGCTCACCGCGAGCCGGAATCCGGAGAATAATGGCGGAAGGAGACCAAATAGGTCCGAAAGACTAGGAGCAACGGTGAAAGCCATCGTGTACGAAAGGACCGGGCCGTCGTCGGTCCTGGCTCTGCAAGACAAGCCACTGACCTCACCGGGACCGGGCCAGGTCAGGGTCCGGGTGGTGGTGTCCGGAGTCAATCCCACAGACTGGAAGTCCCGGGCCGGCAGCGGGACCGGAAACAAGTTGAAGGAACCAAAGGTGCCCAACCAGGATGGCGCCGGCGTGATCGACGAGCTCGGGCCCGGAGTAACGGGATTGTCCATCGGAGATCGCGTGTGGCTCTGGGACGTTGCGTGGGGCGGCAATGAGGGCACAGCCCAGGAATATGTGGTGGTGCCGGCGGCGCAGGCCGTCACACTTCCGGACACGGAATCCTTCGATACTGGCGCATCCCTGGGAATCCCGGCGTTGACCGCACACCGTGCGCTGACAGCCAATCAAAACGGACCGGCCAGGCTCTCCCCTGGATCTTTGGAAGGGAGCGTGGTGCTTGTCACGGGAGGCGCGGGCGCCGTCGGGCACGCGGCCATTCAGCTCGCCCGCTGGGCGGGGGCGACGGTTATCACGACCGTGAGCGGGGAGGAGAAAGGTGAACTTGCCCGTCAGGCGGGTGCGCACTGTGTGATCAACTATCGCACTGCCGACGTCGCGCAGACCGTGTATCAAGCAGCCCCCGGAGGCGTTGATACGATCGTCCACGTCAATGCTCCGGTGAACATCGGCACTGACCTCGAGGTGCTGAAGCCCGGGGGAACCATTTCCATTTATGCTGCTGCACCCGGTGAATCCTTGGCCATTCCCATTCGCGAGAGTATGGCCAAAAACGTTCAATACCAGTTCGTCCTCACGTACACCGTTGCCGATCAGCAAAAGAAGGCGGCCGTTGCGGCCGTCACCGATGCACTAACCGCAGGGGCATTACGTGTCGGCCACGAACACGGGCTCCCGTTAGTCCGCTTTCCGCTTGAGGAAACCGCGGCAGCCCACGACGCCGTCGAGCAAGGCTCCGTCGGAAAGATCCTGATCGACGTGTCCGATTCTTGAGTGAACCCCTCCGGGTGACGGCCGCGACCAAGCGCTTGACGACAGAACCGGGGCGAATCACCCCTTATCTGAGGGGTTCGATGTTCCCGTCACCTTGGGCGTGAGCGGAAGGTCGATGGATCCGAATTCAAATTCGTCTTCCTCCACTGCGGCCGCAATATCGTCGGGCTTCATCGCGAGGCTGACCGCGTAGTAGAACATGATGAGGCTGAAGACAACCACGAAGAGAATGTCGATCCACTCAGGCAGGACGTTAAGCGATCCACTTCCGTAGCGGCCCAGGAGCCCGATCACAAGGATGCCGATCAGCCACGGCCAGATCCAGGATGCGGCACGCCAGTCGATGTCGCGGCGTTGCTGCAGGGACTTGGAGCGGCGGAGCGCAATTTCGAAAATGATGCGGCCCAGGAGAATCGCTGTCAGCAGCTTCCATATCGCCTCGAACCCGGACCAATAAATGATCAGGTTGGCGGCCACGAACCCAAACGGAGTCAGGATCGACGGCCATGGAACCCGGTACGGGTGTTCGCGCCCGGAGTGCTGGCGGACAAGCGCACCCAGTGAAACCGGAGCGAACGCGTACATGATGGCCGTAGCATCGGTGACCAACCCGACCAGGGACTGCCAACTGGGGAACGGCAACAGGGCGATCATTCCCACCACGAAGGACAGCAGGATGGATCCGAACGGAACGCCCCGCTTGCTGACCTTGGTGAGCGAGCCAGGCAAGGCGTCGTCCTCGCCGAGCGCGTAGGAAATCCGTGCGGAGGTTCCGACGTAGACCAAGCCTGTGCCGGCTGGAGAGATGACAGCGTCGATCAGAAGAACGGTGGCCAGCCATCCCGCTCCTGCGGCAATGGCCAGCTCGTAGTAAGGACCGAATGAACCGGCTCCCACCGGGTTCTTCCAATCATGAGCGATGTCACCAGGGTTGAGGGCCCCGATGAACGCCACCTCCAGAAGGATGTAGATCGCCGCGCCGACGAACATCGCGATGATGATCGCCCGCGCAACATCCTTCTTGGGGTTGCGGGCTTCGCCTGCCATCTGGGCGGCCTGTTCGAACCCCTGAAGCGCAAACACCACCCCGAGCGGAAGTGCGGCGAAAATCCCGTGAATGCCGTTCGGCGCGAAGCCACCCGCCCCCTGGCTGAAGTTCCCCGGGTGGAAGGTCAGGATGATGAGCACAACTATCGTGAGGACCGGAACCGCCGTCTTCCAGATCACCAGAATGATGTTGCTGTCCGAGAGCCACTTCGCGCCCAAGAGATTGACTACCGTGAAGAGTGCCAGCGAGAGAACTGCGATGAGCAACCCGATGGGAGTCAGTGTGGAGTCAGGGTTCACCATTTTGATGCCCGAAGCCCACGGTGCGCTGGCAAGATAGGTGATGCTCCCCTCTACCTCGATGGGAGCGATCGTGACCGCCTGAAGGTATCCGGCCCATCCCGCGGTGAATCCGGCAAGGGCACCGAATGCGTAGTGCGGGTACCGCGCCGTGCCACCGGCCACCGGATAGGCCGCCCCCAGATCGGCATGAATGAGGGCCAGAACCACCAGCAGGACCGCCGCGAGCAACCAGGAAATGATCGACGCCGGACCTGCAGTCTGCGCCGCACCGAGGGCACCCAGCAACCAGCCCGACCCAATGATCGAACCGAGGGAAACAAACAGCAATCCCCAGAACCCGACCACCCTTTTCAGGGCATGCAACCGCCCCTCGCCGGGCCTGACGACAACCTCACTTGCCATACAAACCACTCCCTCGGAGGGTCGCATACAGTCATGATCCTTTGACGATAGCGACGCCGCCGCGAACTGGAAAGAGGCACCGCGAGGAAACTCGCTAAAGTGCTCGGGAAATTTCCGGAGGGACTCTGAGCTGGGGAAAAGCCGGGCGGTCGGAGCGAGCCCCGAGCCGGGTTCCCGGCAGCGCGCCACTCCTGCGTGCCACGGAAGCCACACTCCCCCTGAACCTTCGTCCACTGTTGCCTTGCATCCAGTTTGACAGACGGATCGTTCCGTCACAAACTGTTTGAGAACGATCCATCACATCGGACCGACGCCCTACTTACTCAGCGGAACAAGGAGGAATCCGAGATGAACGGCATTCGCGTAGCGGTCATCGGCACCGGAATTATCGGCAGGACACTCGCCGCCCGACTCGCCGAAGCAGGCCACACGGCCACCATCGGTACTCGCAACCCGGGCCGGGACGGCCTGGAGGACGCCCGCCACACGGGAGCCCGCGTTACGAGTATTGAGGAAGCCATCGACTCCTCCGAGGCCGTCGTGTGGGCGATCAACGGCGCCGCCATGGTCGAAGCCATCCCCGCCTACGGCCGGCAACTGGCGGACAAGGTGGTTATCGACGCCACCAACAACATCGGCGCCCCGACCATGAACAGCCTTGATTTGATCGCCGAACACGCCCCCACCGCCCCGGCGTACCGAGCGTTCAACAGCCTGGGTTGGGAAAATTTCGAGGATCCTTGCTACGGTGAAGAAACGGGCGACCTCCTCTACAGCGGGCCCTCGGGCCCCTCCCAAGCCGTCGCCGAAGCCCTCATCGCGGCCACCGGGCTGCGCCCGATCCGGGTCGGGGACAACGACAAAGCGAAAATCGTCGACGACTTCGTCACCCTCTGGTTCACCCTTGCCTTCGAAGCCGGGTTCGGCCGCAACCTCGGATTCAAAATCCTCACCCGCTGACCATTCCTGCAGTCACATCCCGCAGTCGGTTCCTGTACCCCAATCCGTACTTGACCATCCGCACTGAACAAGGAGATCCATCCATGAAGACCGCCATCCTCGGAACCGGCACCGTAGGCCGCACCATCGCAGCCCGCCTCGCTGAACTTGGCCATGCCGTCACTATCGGCACCCGTGACCCCGAGGCCACCTTGGCCCGCACCGAGCCCGACGCAATGGGCACCGCACCGTTCGGGGCCTGGGCCGCGGAAAACCCCGGTATCACCCTGGCAGCCTTCGCCGATGCCGCCGTCGGCGCCGAGATCATCGTCAACGCCACGAACGGCGGCGCTTCCCTGGACGTCCTGGCCCAGGCCGGGGCCGGAAACCTCGACGGCAAGATCATCCTGGACATCGCCAATCCCCTCGATTTCAGCAACGGCATGCCCCCTACCCTGTTCGTGAAAGACACCGATTCCCTCGGCGAGCAGATCCAGCGCACCTTTCCCGCCGCGCGGGTGGTCAAGGCCCTCAACACCATGAACGCAGCCCTCATGACCCACCCGGACCGGTTGGCCGAGGCCAGCACGGTCTTCGTCTCCGGGAACGACGCCGACGCCAAGGACACCGTCACCGGGCTCCTGAAGAGCTTCGGCCACCAGGACGTCATTGACCTCGGCGACATCACCACCGCCCGCGGCACCGAAATGCTCCTGCCCGTCTGGCTCCGCCTCTGGGGCGCCCTCGGGACACCGGACTTCAACTTCAAGATCGTCCGCTAGATCCTCCAGACCTGGCCGTGCCGGACCGGCTCGATCGTCGATCCGGCACGGCCGCGAATCCATAAACCTACTCACGAAAGGCATCTCGCCATGAAAGCTGTTCAATTCGCCAACCCCGGAACCTCCCTTGAGACGGTCGAACTCGATGTTCCCGAGGTCCCGCGCGGGCATGTCCTGATCAAGGTCGCTGCCAATGGCATCTGCCACAGCGACTCCATGGCGGCCGCGGGCATGTCCTCCTCCTACCCCCGCACCCCAGGCCACGAAGTCGCCGGAACCGTGGAGTCCGTAGGCGAAGGCGTCACCCGCTGGACTGAAGGCCAGCGCGTGGGCGTTGGCTGGTTCGGCGGGGCATGCTTCGAATGCGAATCCTGCCAGCGCGGGGACTTCATCGCATGCACGGTCGGAAAGGTCACCGGCCTGAGCTCTGACGGCGGTTACGCCGAATACCTGGTCGCCCCCGCCGACGCCCTCGCCCTCGTCCCCGACGCGCTCAGCTTCGCCGAAGCCGCCCCGCTGATGTGCGCGGGAGTCACCACCTTCAACGGGCTCCGCCACAGCGGAGCCCGCCCCGGGGACCGCGTCGCCATCCTCGGCCTAGGCGGCCTGGGCCACCTCGGGGTCCAGTTCGCCGCCAGGATGGGCTTCGAAACCATTGCCATCGCCCGCGGCGCCGAAAAGGAATCATTCGCCAAGGAACTCGGCGCACACCACTACATCGACAGCACCACCACCGACGTCGCGGCCGAACTCAAGCGACTCGGCGGCGCCACGGTTGTCCTGGCCACCGTCACCGACGCCCAGGCCATGTCGGTCACCATCCCTGGACTTGCGTCCCGGGGCCGGCTCGTCGTCGTCGGGGTCCCGCACGAACCCCTCGCCGTCAGCGCAGCCGACCTCGTCATGGGCAGCAGCTCCGTCGCCGGCCACGCCTCCGGCACCGCGAAAGACTCCGAAGACACCCTCCGCTTCGCCGCGCTGACCGGCGTTCGCCCGATGATCGAGACCTACCCGCTGGAGAAGGCAGCCGAAGGCTTCGACCGCATGATGTCAGGCCAGGCCCGCTTCCGCGTCGTCCTCACCAACGACTAACGAAGGCCCGCGCATTGTTGGCGCCCGTGTCCATTCCCGACACGGGCGCCAATCGTGCCGCCACAAAGATCCATTCCTCTATTGCCGCTTGGCCCGGATCTGTAGGCTCAGCCACATGGAGAATTCAGAGTCGAGGCCCGATACCGAAGTGCTCAGTGTCCATGAGTGCTGGAGATACCTCCGTTCCGCCTCCGTCGCCAGGGTTGGCGTGGTCAGTGGCGACAGCGCGGAGATCTTTCCCGTCAATTTCCTGCCTGACGAGGGAACGGTAATATTCCGGACCGGACCGGGCACCAAACTGGACGCAGTCCTGGCCGGGAAAACGATCACCTTGGAGGCCGACGGTTTCAACACCTATGGCACCATCGCTTGGAGCGTCATCGTCAAAGGCCATGCCGAGATCGTCACGAAGGCCGACGATCTTCAGGAGTCCGCAGCAATGGAACTGTCTCCGTGGGAACCTGGCACCAAAGACCATCTGGTCCGGGTCACGCCCGCGGAATTGAGCGGCCGAAGGTTCGTGATCAACGCACCCTCCGAGTGATCGGACCCGCAGGATTCCTGGTCCCGAATCCGACCGTCCCCTCCCTGGCCCCACGGCGCAACCCGGAGGCGGGGCATAAGGGACCAAAGACTCTGTGATCTACTCCCCGTGCTTCGCATTCTGGAAGAGTCAGGCCGATTCCGGCCTGACCGGATCGAAGCAAGGAGGCAGCCATGACGGATTTGATCAGGTGGTTCGATAACCGCCGTTCACCCATTGAGATGATCGAACGGCTTTTCGAAGGTGATGTGGCAGCATCCGGGATCCGGGTCGAACAGTTGGTTGAAGGCACTACCCTGGTGGTTCGCGCCGAACTGCCGGGGATCGATCCGGAGAAGGATGTTGAAATCACGCTTGGGGACGGGTTTCTTGAAATAAGGGCTGAACGGCAGGAGAAGAAGGAGCAAAGGGACAAGGGCAGCTACAGATCGGAATTTCGCTATGGTTCCTTCGTCCGCAGGCTGCCAGTGCCGGATACGGTCCAAAAGGACGACGTCTCCGCTTCATACAAGGACGGCGTCCTCGAAGTGAGGGCCCCGATTCCGGAGAGGGTCCAACCCTCCTCGGCTCACAAGATCCCGATTACGCGAGAGTAGGGCACACCGTCCTGCCGCAGGGCCGGACCGCGCCTCCCGCTGGCGCGGATCCCGACTGTGACTTTCGGCCCTACAAGCCGCGACAGCCCCGGGCCACGCTAGCGGGGTACGGATTCAACCTTATCGCGGGAGGAAAGTCATGGGCGGGGAAGCATCCACAGCCAGGATCGTTGTTGGCGTTGACGGATCGGAAGCCTCCATCGAGGCGCTGAGGCAAGCTCAGAGCCTCGCCGTGCCATTGGGAGCGCAGGTAATAGCTACGGTCTGCTGGGAGTTCCCCCAGGTCTATGGCGGCTACGTGGCCATGGGCATCGACGACTTCGAAGAAAGTGCCAAACAGGTCCTCAAGGAATCCTTGGCGAAGGTGTTCGGTCCGGATTTGCCGGACAACGTCGTCTCACGCGTTGTCCGCGGTCACACACGGGAATCCCTCATCGAAGCGAGCCGGGAAGCCGACCTGATCGTTCTCGGCAGGCGTGGCCACGGAGGATTTGGCGGGCTCTTGATCGGATCGGTGAGTTCCGCCTGCGTCGCCCACGCCCACTGCCCGGTCCTTGTTGTCCATGCTCCGGAAGCGAGCTGATCGGCGCGAGGAGAAACCAATGTCCGTTCCCGAGATGGATCCGGGCCGCTTCGACGGCGCCCGGCACGTCACGCAGGAGCTTAGCCAGGAGCGGTGCTGGGAGTTGCTGTGCTCTCAGGACACAGGCCGCTTCGGCTTCAACTACAAGAACAGAGTGATGATCCTGCCCGTCAGCTACCTCGTCCACGGCCGGGCAATCTACTTCCGCACCTCCGCTGCCGGGACCATCGGCGACGCCGTGCCTCGCCTGAGTTCATCGTTCGAGATTGATGGGGCACGGCCCGACCGGAGCGAAGGGTGGTCGGTCCTTGTCAGCGGTCCTTCCTCACACGTGGACGAGCCGGCGCTGCTGACCTATCTTTGGGGGCAGGTCATGGAAGAGCCCTGGGCAGGCGGCCCAAGGAATGACTTCATCCGGATCCACGCTGCGGTAGTGACTGGCCGACATGTGCATCTGGCCTGAATCCGGTTTCGGGCGCCAGGCGTCGACGGCGTCCGCGCTATTTGCTGTTCTTGACCCGGCGTATCCGGGTGATGATGGTGGGGCACGCCAGTTGGGCAAGGACTGCGTGGGCGGTTGAGCCCAGCAGGAGACGCTTTAGTCCGCCCCTGCCGCGGCTGCCGAGGACCAGCAGCTTCGCTGTCGATGCGGCTTCAGCGAGGGCCTGGGCCGGGGGATCGGTGGCCAGGACTTTGTGGACCACGAGGTCGGGGTACCTTCCCGCCAGGCCGGCAACTGTCTCGGCAAGGACCACCTGTTCTTCTTCCATGAACTGCTCGACGAAACTGCCCTTGGGCAACCCCTTTTGCAACCAGGCACCTGGTATCGGGCAGGCGTGCAGCACGGCCAGTTCCTGCCCTTCACGATCTGCCTCTGCGGCAGCGAAGGCTACCGCTTGCGTTGATTCCTCCGAACCGTCCACTCCGACGACGACTCCGCGGCGGGATCAATACGGTTCGAACATCAACTGTCGGTTCCACCTCAACTACCCGAGCTCTGCGGGTCCAAGCAGCGGAGAAGAACTCGGACGCCGTCGGAACCTCAGGGAACCGATACACTTCGAGGCCACGTACGCTCCGGTGCCCATGATAATGAATCCCGTGATTCCCAAAACCGGGGCTCGGGCCGCGACACCCGTCAGCAGGACAAGGCATCCGACGAGTGCGGTGAAAATGCCTGATGCCAAGTGCCTCCCGGCAGCAGGCTCAGTCATCGATTTCATCTTGGACGCGAATTTCGGATCATCGCGTTCCAGTTCCTGGGCGAGCTGTTCCAGGGTCTTCTTTTCGTATTCAGAGAGAGCCATCACGGGCCTCCTTTGCCGGCGTGGGTGGAAACTATTGGTGCTACAGCGGGTTGTCGAGCGGGACTGCTTCGAGATGTTCGGGAACCCTCGCGTTCCAGCCCAGTTCACGTTTGATGCGGCGCCGCAGAGCATCGGAGGCGGCAGGTTCGCCATGGGTGATATAGGTCATCTGCGGTGCCTGGTCCGCTGCGTGCATCCAACGGATGATTTCGTCGGCGTCGGCATGCGCTGAGAATCCTTCAATGTGTATGACCTCGGCCTGGATGGGGACGTCCTGGCCGTAGATTCTGAGCTCCTTCGCTCCGGCCGCCAGGTCGGCACCGCGTGTTCCTCCGGCCTGGTAGCCGCTGAGGACGATGGCATTTTTCGGATCCGGACCATAGGCCTCAAGGTGGTGAAGGATCCTTCCTCCCGTGAGCATGCCGCTGGCGGAGATGATGATCATGGGTCCTCCCCTCAGATTGAGAAGCTTGGAATCGTCTGCGGTGCGTGTCATGGTGGCCAGCTTGTACATGTCTTCGAACTCGTCCACGAGCAGTCGGTGTTCATCCGCATGCTGCCGGTACATGTAGGAAGCGTCGATGGCCATGGGGCTGTTGAGATAGACCGGAATGTCCGGAATAAGGTGCTTGTGACGGAGCCTCGTGAGGTGGAGCATCAGGGTTTCTGCGCGGCCGACGGCGAACGCGGCAATCATGACGACTCCCCCTCGTTTGGCAACGCGGGACACGACCGCTCCGAGCTCGGCCTCCGGGTCCTGGTCCGGGTGGCTCCGGTTACCGTACGTAGATTCAGTGACAAGAATGTCGGTGGCCTCCAGTTCCCGCGGCGGGAACATGAGGGGATCGTCGGCACGGCCCAGGTCTCCGGTGAAGTGTATTGAACGCCCGTCTATGTCTAAATGGATTTGGGCTGCGCCCAGGATGTGTCCGGCCGGAAGGAAAGCGGCCACGATGCCGTCTCCAAGATCCAGCGGGGTATCGAAGTCCCGGGGCTCGAAAGCGTTCAAGGACCTGACCGCATCTGCCGCGGTGTACACAGGAAGAGCGGGAACATGCGCCGAGGAGCCCCGGTGGTCAGCGTAACGCGCTTCCTCTTCCTGAAGATGGCCGCTGTCCGGTAGCAGCAGCTTGCACAGTTCACTGGTTCCGTGGGTAGCGTAGATCGGCCCCGTGAAGCCGTCCCGGACCAGTGCCGGAACATATCCGGTGTGGTCAAGATGCGCGTGGGTGAGCAGCACAGCATCGATGGAACCGGGCGGGACGGGAAACGGCACCCTGTTGCGGTCCCGGATACGTTTATAGCCTTGGAAGAGGCCACAGTCGACAAGGATCCGAGTGTCCCCGGATTCGACGAGATAGCGGGACCCCGTGACAGTGTCCGTCGCTCCCAAAAACCGCAGTCGTGCCGGGCGTGTGCTGTTCATGTTGCCTCCTCGATATTGGCAGTGCCGGGCATCCGGGCGCTGCCGGATGCCCGGACCGGAATTGCGCGGCTACGGGGCCGGCATCACGTGGTGATGACGGTATTCCTCCGTGCTGGGCTTGATCGCCAAGGCCGTGACCACCACGGCGACCGCGCCCGGGATCCAGGCGCTCCAGGCGCTCCCCGTCATGGAGGTGAAGCCGGCAATCCAAGGCGCAACGAGGAGGACGACGGCGAACGCAGCTTGCGCCCATTCGGCGGCCGGCATCCCCGGCCTGGCCAGGTTGGTCACACCGGCGGCGACCAGCAGGACACCGAGGATGACCATGAACGCTGTGGACGATCCACCTTGACTTGTCCACAGCACCGAGAGTGCGGCATAGGCGCCGGCGGCGATGACCGTCCAGTCCTGCCAACGAGTCCACTTCTTCATCTGGATCGTGCTCCTTTGATCGGTTGGGTTTTTCTGATGGCCGCCCCGGCGGCGCCGGGACGGGGCTCCGGGTGTGCGGTTGCATCGGGCGCGTGGACGACGAGAACGGGACAATGGGCGTGGGCGACGCAGGCCGCGCTGACCGAACCAAGCAACAGGCCGTTGAACCCGCCGTGTCCGCGCCGTCCGACGACCAGCAACGAGGCGAATCTGCTGGCGTCGACGAGCGACTGCCGCGCGGCGCCGAGGACGAGCCTGGTCCGGACGTTTCGAGGAATTTGGGAGCCGAAGGCCCTCGTCATGGCGTCACGGAGTATTTCGGATGCCTGATGGCTGAATCCGTCCCGCCCCATCATTTCGTAGGTCTCATGACCCACGGGAAAGTCCCAACATGCCCACGCCTCGACGTTTGCTCCCAGTGCTGATCCGAGGCGGTGGCCTTCGCGCAGGGCCTCTACGGAGGCATCAGAGCCGTCGACGCCGACGATGATCTTGCCGTGCCGGGCTCCCGTGGTCATGGTGTTCCCTTCCGTTCCGCGTTTTCTCTAAGAATGGGCAGAAAATTCCCCGTCAAACAGGGCCGAAAGTCATGGCCCCGGCTTGGGTCCTTCGGCCCTTGTTTGCCATTGGCGGGCACGGAAAAATGACATTGCCGGGCAAACCATGACGGGCCGGCGGGACCGCAGCCACGGGCTGCCGGACAGGAGGATCATGGATGGCCCAGTACGATCCCCCAGCGATGCCCGGTTCGTCGGCGTACCGCCGATCCGTGTGTATGTCCTGGACGATCATGAGCTTGTCCGCAGGGGACTTCAGGAACTGCTGGAAAGCGAAGGCTTCGTGGTGGTTGGCATGTCCGGTTCGGCGGAGGAGGCGGTCCGACGCATTCCTGCGTTGCACCCGGATGTGTCGGTGTTGGACGCCCGATTGTCCGACGGCACGGGCATTGAAGTATGCCGGGATGTCCGCTCCGTTGACCCCACACTGAACTGCCTGATTCTGACCAGTTACGACGACGAACAAGCTCTTCGTGGAGCGGTCCTTGCGGGGGCGGCGGGGTATGTCTTGAAGGAAATCGGCGGCACCGACCTGATAGGTGCGCTCCGGCGCGCCGCGCGAGGCGAGTCCTTGTTTGATGGCGGGGTGAAGGCGCAAATCATCCGGCGCCTCACGGAACGCCATCGCGTAGATCCCAGGGTCGCCTTGTTGACTACCGAGGAGCGGCGGGTCCTTGACCTAGTGGGCCAGGGCCTGACCAACCGGCAAATCGGGGAACTGATGCAGCTCGCCGAAAAAACCGTGAAGAACTACGTTTCCTCGATGTTGGCGAAGCTGGGATTCGAACGTCGCACCCAGGCGGCGGTCCATATTGCCCACGGACCAGATACGGACCGTGGAACCGTCCGCTGACGGTCCGGCGGACCGGAACCTCAGTGGACCGGAACCGACCACACCACGGTTGTGCCCTTCGTCGGGGCGCTGGTCACCTCAAACGAACCGCGCAGCTCCAAGGCCCGCTGTTGCATGTTGACCAGACCATTTCCCGGGACAGCATCCCTGAAGCCCCTGCCGTCGTCTTTGATGATCAATGTCAGCATGCCATCTTCCACCGAGACGGAAACGCTCATTGCCTGCGCCTCGGAATGACGGACCGCATTGCTGAGGCCTTCGGAAATGACCGCCAGCGCGTTGATGACGATTCCGTCGTCGAGCACGGAATCGACTGCCCCGATGATCGTCAGGTGAGGGGCGAAGGGCAGCGACCTGGTGGCAGTGCGGACAGTCTGCAGTATCCGGCTGCTCAGCAACTCCTGCTCCCCGGAAGAATGCAACGAGTAAATGGTGTTTCGGAGGTCCCTGATGGTTTCATCCAGTTCCGCGGTGACCGCATTGATCCGAGTCAAGGCAGGTTCGCCTGTCGTGAACCGCCGCAGGCTCTGGATGCTGAGTCCAGCAGCGAAAAGGCGCTGGATGACAAGGTCGTGCAGGTCCCGGGCGATGCGATCCCGGTCCGAGAAAACCACAAGCTCTTCACGGAGCCGGTGAATCCGGTCAAGCTCCAAGCCCAAGGCCACGTGCGAACCAAAGACTGCGCCCATCTCCACATCCGTCTTCGCAAAGGGCCCCGTTCCAGGAGATCGAGCCAGAACCAGAAGCCCATGGTGGGCGCCCTGGGCGCTGAGATCGATCGCCAGGAGTCTTCCGATGGACAAGCCGTGAGCCGGTCCGAGGAGGTCTCCCGCTTCGTCGATGCAGGCGAGCATCCCGGTGGCCGCGACTGACCTGATGACGGCGGAATCCATAGGCAGGATGTTTCCGGCGAAATGTGCGCTTTCAGTCCCTGCGGCACCCGCGACACAATACGAGCCCACGCCCTCATCTGGAACGAGGATCAGGGCCAGCTGGGATTCCGATTCCCGGAGCGCCCGGTCGGCAATCTGGTCGAGCCCGACAATTTCCGGCTCCGCCGTCCGGTCTCCGCCGATCATCCGGCCGGTCACATCCATGCAGGCCTCAAGCCAGGACGAGCGTCGGCGGGCGTCCTCATAAAGCCGTGCGTTCTCGATGGCCACACCAGCGGCGGCGGCCAACGCGACGGCAAGATCCTCATCTTCGGGAGTGAAATCGCCGCCTCCTTCCTTTTCGGTCAAATAGAGATTGCCGAAAACGACGTCCCGAACGCGCACAGGGACACCGAGAAAGGATTTCATGGGTGGATGGTTCTCGGGGAATCCGTAAGATTTGGGGTGCTCGTGAAGATCATGAAGGCGAAGCGGCGCAGGCTCCGTAATCAGCAGGCCGAGGACACCATGCCCGGTCGGTAGCGGGCCGATACGGCTGGCAAGGTCCTCGTCGATGCCGACCGTGACGAAGTGACTTAGTGATTTGTTCTCACCGATTACCCCCAGGGCCCCGTAACGGGCGTGCAGCAACCGGCAGGCGGACGTCACGACCCTGTCCAACACAGCCTCGAGGCTCAAATCTTCGGCGACCGCGACAACAGCTTCGAGCAGTCCGCGCATATGCTCCTGGGCTTCGAGGAGTTCTCCCGCCCTGGACAAGAAGTCCCGGAGGAGGTCTTCGATCCTGATTCCGGGGACGTGCGGGCGATCGGCCCGCACAGGATCTGGAGTAGAACCGTTCATTTACTGCCTTTCGAGCGGTATCGCCACACGGGGCAGGTACCCGTGTCGCGCCAGGTGGCACATCCGATGCCAGACTACTACCGAGTCCCGTGCTCGCCCAGATGACCGCGAGGCGATGGGCCTTTGTGCCCTGTTTCCCTCTCATCCCCGGGCGTAGCCTCTGCGACATGACCAACAAGCCATCAACACCTGAGCCAGAGATCCTGCAACCTCAACAATGCTGGGAACTCTTGCGCGGCGTCTCCGTAGGACGCCTCGCAGTCTGGGTAATAGACCACCCCGACATCTTCCCGATCAACTACAAGGTCGACCACGGTACCCTCGTCTTCCGGACCGGAGAAGGAACGAAGCTCCACTCAGCCCTCGGCGAAACACCCGTTGCGCTGGAGGCCGACGGCGTCAATCCGGACAACGGGGTGGCGTGGAGCGTGGTCGTGAAAGGGCAGGCTGGTGCCATTAAGCTCACCCAGGAGGTCCTCGATACGGTGGGTTTGCTCCTTTTCCCCTGGCAAGCGGGCCGCAAAGACCACTTCATCCGCATCGTCCCGACGTCGATCACCGGGCGCCGCTTCACCGTCACCCCTCCCCTGACCTGGTGGAGTCCCTTGGACGACGCCACCCGCGCCGGACTCGAATGAAGGGGCGCACGGCGGGCCCAAAGCCCCTAACGACGTCGGACAGCCGCCGGTAGCGTCAGGCTCATGAACCCTCAATCAGCGGATGCGATCGAAAGACTGAACCCTGAGGAATGCCTTGAACTGCTTGGCCAAACCACCGTTGGCAGGCTGGCCGTGATTGTCGAGAACCATCCGGACATCTTCCCGGTGAACTACATCGTGGACCACGGCTCCATCGTCTTCCGTACAGGGATCGGCACGAAATTCTGGAGCTCGATGCGGGACGCCTGCGCTCTCGAAATCGACGGCTTCGACGCGGGCTCCGGGAAGGCCTGGAGCGTCGTTGTCCGCGGCCAGGCGCACCTCATCGTCGACCGGGAGGAAAAGTCAGCCGCCGACGCCCTGCACCTCGATCCGTGGCAGCCGGGCAGTAAGAGCCACTATGTTCGCCTCACCTTGGATGCTCTGACCGGGCGACGTTTCAAGACCACCCGGCCCGACATCTGGGATACCCCCGTGTGGGATGCCCGCTCCGAACTCTTCCACTGACTTGCCGTTGCTTCCCGGTGTCACCGGGGGCACGGCTTGCACTCTTTGAATGGATCAATCATGAAAGCACTCGTCTATGGCGGACCAGGACAAAAGTCTTGGACCGACGTTCCGGACCCCATCATCATCCATCCAACCGACGCCATCGTCCGCATCGACACAACCACGATCTGTGGAACGGACCTCCATATCCTCAAAGGCGACGTACCGGCAGTCCAGGAGGGACGGGTCCTCGGGCATGAGGGCGTCGGAACGGTCACCGAAGTAGGTTCCTCGGTAACGGGACTAAAGACCGGAGATCGCGTCATCATCTCCTGCATCAAATCCTGCGGACACTGCGGCAACTGCAAGAAGGGCCTCTACTCGCACTGCGCCGGGGAGGAAGGCCAGTCCGGAACGGGTTGGATATTCGGCCACCTCATTGACGGCACCCAAGCCGACTACGTGCGCGTCCCTTACGCGGATAACTCGCTCTACAAATTGCCTCAGGGGGTCACCGACGACCAAGCGGTCATGCTCTCCGACATCCTGCCCACGGCGTTCGAAATCGGCGTCCAGGCCGGTCACGTCAAGCCAGGTGACGTCGTCGCTGTCGTCGGAGCCGGCCCCATCGGCCTCGCTGCGATGGCCACATCGAATCTCTACGGCGCCGCCACGATCATCGCCATCGACCCGAACGAAGGCCGCCTTGCCCGAGCCCGGGAGTTCGGCGCAACCGAGGTCGTGAACCCAGACGATCCCGGGTGGATCAGCGACGTCATGTCCCACACCGACGGCGCAGGAGTGGATGTCGCCATTGAAGCAGTCGGAATCCCGGACACCTTCGACATGGCCTTGCGGCTCGTGCGCCCGGGCGGAAATGTGGCCAACATCGGCGTACACGGTAGATCCGTTGAACTGCGCCTCCAGGACCTCTGGATCCGGAACCTCAACATCAGCATGGGCCTGGTCAACACCAACACGACCCCGATGCTGCTCCAGCTGGTGGCCCAGCACAAGATTCCCGCCGAGAAATTTGCGACCCACCACTTCCCCCTGGCACAGATCATCGATGCCTACGACACCTTCTCCAGGGCGGCTGAAACACACGCACTGAAGGTCATTCTCAACCGGGAATCCCACCACTAGGCATCATTTCACCCTCCCTGAGGCTCGTCCCTGAGGAGGCACACCCGAGCGGGGCGGCTCCCATGGCCTTGATCCTTCGTTTTCCCCTGGTAGCGTCCACGCTCCTCGCTGGACTGTGCGTTGGGGTATTGCTGGGCCTCGGTCAAATGCCTGCCGCACAGGCAACAGCGACTATTTATGCACTGGCTGTGGCCACGTACCGGGCCGTGTCCATGATCAGGGATCTCTTCCGGGGACGGTGGGGCATCGACCTGCTGGCGGTGACGGTCATCGTCAGCACCCTCGTGGTGGGGGAATATATTGCGGCCCTCATCATCGTCCTCATGCTCACCGGAGGAGACGCCCTGGAGGAATTTGCCCACGGACGGGCTACGCACGAACTGAAAGCCCTCCTTGAGCGGGCTCCGCGGATCGCGCACCGCGAGACCCCGGGCAACCCTGTGGAAGAGGTTCCCGTGAGGAGCATCCGTTCCGGAGACACGCTGTTGGTCAAACCGTCCGAAATCGTCCCGGTAGACGGTCTGTTGCTCTCCCCCGCCGGGACTTTCGATGAATCCTCCCTGACTGGCGAAAGCCTGCCGGTCGAGCACGGCAAGGGCGACGCCCTCATGAGCGGATCGGTCAACGGCGAAGAAGCCGTTCGCATGGTCGCGAGCGCCACTGCCGCAGACTCCCAGTACGGCCGAATCGTGGCCCTGGTCCAAGAGGCTGCGGCGAGCCGCGCACCGACAGTCAGGCTTGCGGACCGTTACGCCGTGCCATTTACGCTGTTTGCGTTCCTGCTGGCCGGAATCGCGTGGTACGTCAGTCAGGATCCAGAACGATTCGCCCAGGTGTTGGTCGTTGCGACACCGTGTCCCCTATTGATCGCGGCCCCTGTAGCATTCCTTGCGGGCACCAGCCGCGCAGCCCGCTCGGGGATCATTATCAAGAATGCAGGTACCCTCGAACAACTTGCCCGAGTCCGGACTGCAGTCTTTGACAAGACCGGAACCCTCACGCACGGCCGCCCCGCCCTGCAGGCGATACGGGTCGCCCCGACCGCCGCAGAAGGGACCTCTCCCGGGCGAATACTCCAACTCGCAGCGTCCGCTGAACAGTCTTCCTCCCATGTGCTGGCGGCCTCCGTGATTGATGCCGCGCGATCCTGCGGCCTGCTCCTGCTCCCCGTCAGCAGCGCCAATGAACACGCGACGCAAGGTGTCACGGCTGTCTGTGGGGACCAGACTGTGGTGGTTGGGAAAGCTGGCTTCGTTGGCTCGGCCACGACCGGCTTCGAACAAGCAGACGTGGCCAGCGGGCAACTTGGGATCTATGTCGGAGTGGACAAGCGCTTCGCCGGAACGCTGATCATGAGCGACCCTCTGCGGGAAAACGCGGTAGCCACCCTGGCCCAGCTGCGACGCCTCGGCGTGCGCGAAACCTTGCTCCTGACCGGTGACACTCTTTCCACCGCGTCACATATTGCGGCCGAAGCCGGGATAACGCGGGTCTTGGCCGATTGCCTGCCTGCCGACAAGGTGGCTGCCGTCGCTGAGTTGAACCATCGCCCCGTCATGATGGTCGGTGACGGCGTCAACGATGCACCTGTCCTGGCCGCGTCCGACGTGGGAGTAGCAATGGGTGCCAAGGGAGCCACCGCAGCCAGCGAATCAGCCGACGTCGTCATCATGCTCGATGACTTATCCAAAGTGGCAGATGCCGTGGACATCGGCCGGCGCACCATCCACATCGCCCGAACCAGCATCTGGACAGGAATTCTCCTCAGCGCGGGGTTGATGGCAGCTGCAGCATTCGGCTTCGTCCCGGCAGTGGCCGGCGCTCTCCTCCAGGAACTGGTGGATCTCGCGGCAATCCTGAATGCGCTCCGGGCCCTGGGACGCAGCCGAACGCCGGGCGCCTATTCGCCAGAGCCTGTTCTCCTACCCCTCCCGTCTCCGAAAATTAGACCGTGACTTTCGGCCCTAGCCTGCCGGTCGCCCGCCAGACAGGGTGGAGCAATGAACACAGAACCATCGTCGAATCGGATCATTGTGGGCGTGGACGGCTCCGAGTACTCGTCGGCAGCCTTGCGATGGGCAGGACGGATGACTGAGCGCCTGGACTTGCCGCTGGAAGCTATTACTTGTGTCGGCATGCCGGATCTCTTTTTCTCCTCGCGTATGGAGCAAGGGATCAGCAAATTCTCAAGCGAATTGGAAGAATCCGCCAGGCAACTGGTAGAACAAGCGCTTGACCGGGCTTTCGACGCGGATAGACCAGAGAACCTCAGCATCACAGTCAAGTTCGGGGCACCGGCCAAGGTCCTTGTCGAGGAGAGCAAGAACGCCCAGCTCCTCGTCATTGGCCGCCACGGAGAGGGCGGGTTCCTGGATCAGGCAATCGGTTCGGTAAGCCGGGCATGCGCGGCGCACTCACAATGCCCCGTGCTGCTGGTGGACCAAGAGGTCGACAACACCTGAGTCCAGTGTCGCTCGTTTCCGACCCCTCCCGGGTTGAGGACAGGAATCTGCTGACCCGGCTATGGGGAAAAGTCATGGCTGAGCCGTGGGCGGGCGGAACTGGCATGGACACCGTCATTCAGACCTGGGACGGGTGACACCGTCAAGGATCCACGGGCGCAGTCGGTCCCCGGTCACGGCGGCGTCACGAGCGTCGCTAACGGGACTTCCGGCCCTGCCGGGCTGGACCAAACGAGCAGAGGATGGTGCGTAAAGCACCCGGAACGCGGGAGCCACATTTCA
>NZ_JARVRG010000044.1:0-19648 GCF_030209795.1 Arthrobacter sp. efr-133-R2A-63
CACGTTAGGGAGAGCGCGTTTCGCGGACCGTCGCGGTGTGTAAACGTGCTGTGACCCTTACCTATCTACGGCCTCCCGGCAAGGTGAGATCTTTCTGAACCCGTGAAGCGACCGGAAAAGAATCCACAAAGGAGATAAGCCCCTGACCGATCTTGGAAGGCGGGACCGTGGAGCTCTACCGGGTTCCGCCGAGGAAAGCATATGTTTCATGCAGCGGCTGATCGACAAAACCGACGATTGTGCGGAAAGTCCGGGAAAACCCTCCGCAATGCATGTTCGCCGTCATCTCCTCGTCCGTCCGAAAGGTCACCGATGGCCCCCACTCACCATTCGAGCAGCAAGCCCCCATTACTATGTTCAGCGGAACGACTTCCTTTGAGCATTTCCACGGCAGCAAGTACAACGAAAGCCACGATCTTTGGTGCAGTCGGCATCATTATCGCCTTGGTCTTCATGATCGCCGCCGCGTCGTCGCACCACCAGACGCAGACGGAAGGGCCGATACGAGGTGGTCCTTCGGTTCTAGCGGCGTCCCCGCAGAAGAAGGTCTCGAGCGGGTCGGCCGTGTAGTCGCGGGTCAGGTGGAGTCCTCGGCGCGCGATCTTCTCGGTGAGCACCGAACGTCGAAGGAACAGAACGGAAGCGCCGTAGGCAACCACCGAGGCAATGAGCAGCGGGAGTGCAACAGCCCATGCGTTCGTCAGCTCGAGAGTGAAGATCACGCCCGTGAGGGGCGAGCGCATGACACCTCCGACGACGGCGGTGAGCCCGAGCAACGCCCAGAACCCCGGGATGACTCCTATGGCGGCGTTTCACGAAGCGGCGCGGGGCAAGTCCCAGAGGGGGCAACCCGAGTGCCTTTCGCCTTCGCGTCAAGCGGATGTTCGCAACAATCAGAAAGAGGAAGAAGCCCAGCGAGGGAACGAGCAGGACAAATATCCACGGCAAGTTGCCCACAACGGCCTCCTGCGCCCAGTGTCCGGCAGGCCGGGCTGGACGTCAAGAAAGCGGTGTGGCCCGTGGATGGGGTCGGTCAGCATTCGAGACGGTGATCTTGTTCCTGCCAAGGTCGTCCTGTCCGCTGCCCAACCAGTTACAAGGGCGTCCGCTTCGCAGCCGTGGCCCCGGTCCGCTTGTTGCGCTCTCCCTGGCCGTTGCTTTGCCTCCGCCGTATGCTTGCCCGATGGCATCCAGTGAAGACCCGATAGAGGAACTCCGACGCGACATCGACGCGTTCAACCGGGCGTGTTCCAGAGTCATCGCATACGACGACGATCCCGCGCTGGCACGCCGGCTTGAAGAAATTGCTGCCGATGCCGAGGAACGGCTCGAAACCCTTCAAAACCGGATGAACTACTAGACACGCTTCCGGTGGGACGCACAGTCGTTCCCAAAGGGTTATTCAGCCGGGGCCGCTGCCTGTCCGGTCCTGGGTTTGCGCTGGCGGCAAGGCGCCGCCGACGTCGCGGTGTCAGCGCCGCTGCCGCGGCGGCTATGGCAGCGGGCGCTGACCCCAGCGACCACGGGCAGACGGCCGGGCGTGGTGTCGCGGCCGGGTATGGTGTTCGGTGTCAGGGGCGTGGTGTGGTTGGTGTGCGGCGGGTGCGGGCCCGGAGCTGGATGATGCGTACTGCGCCGGCTACGGCGACCAGGGCACCGCCGCCGACCGCGGCGATGAGCAGGGCAATGCCCAGGGAAATGGTCCCGTCCAGGCCGAAGAACCTGACCCTGGCGGCGTCTTGGTTCTGCACGATGAATGCGATGAGCAGGATCAGGAGGACGAGGGCGGCGATGGTGGCCGTCCAGGCCATCCCGGCGCGGGTGACCACCGGCCGGCGCCCCGCCGACGGGGCCGCCCCGGGTGTGGGCGGAGGGGAAGGCTCCGGTGCCGGCTGTGGTTCCGCATTCACTGGGGACTCCTTTGTCGGTTAACGTTCAGCGTCAGCCTTCTCCGGGCCGTATTGCGTCGAAGAACCGGCGCTCCGGGGGAGCGGGCGTTTCTTCGGCCCGGGCCCGGAGGAAGTCGAGGTCTTCGGGGGAGAGGGTGGCCTGGTCGTGCTGGTCCGAGTCCGCGGTGATTCCGGTTTCCTGATGGATCGTCTCCGTGATCGTGCGCGGCAGCACCACGCACCCGGGGTTCTCGGTGAGCCATTGCCGGGTTTCGGGGCTGAGGCTGTCCCAGTGGTCCCTGATGTTGATCTCCATGGTGATCCCTCACTGATTGAATCCCGGAGGCAAAAGACCCGGGCCGGTCCGGTACCGGGGACGTGATCAGGGTACGCCCGGTGAACGCAGAAAGACAGGCAAGAGAGGCCGGGCCGGATCGTCCGGCAGCCGTGGATGGCCATGCGATGAGGAACCCCCGCGCGAGTCGGGAGAGACTCCAGTGCAGGGGTTCCCGGCGGCTGCGCAAATGGGGGATATGCGAAGCCACCAGAACAACCGTACGCCCCGCGGCGGTCTTCCGCATCCGGAGGCGTCCCGGGTCAGGGGCTGATGGTTGATGCCTGTTCTGTGGAGTGGTTACCGGGGGTGGTTCCTTCCTGGAGTGGGCGGGACAGGAAGTCCGTCATGGCGGTTACGAGGACGGCGATGTTTCCGGGAAGGGTGAGGGCGTTGCGTGCTGCGGCCGGCATGTCGCCTTGGAGGAGGCTTTGCTCGATGCTGTTGCAGGCTTCCTCGATGGCGAGGGCGCCGACCATGTGGGCGTTGACTTTGAGGCTGAGCACGGCGTCCAATGCGTTGTCGGCGTCTTTGTCGCCGGTGGCGGTGAGGATGCGGTCTACCCGGGTCGGGAGGACTTTCAGGAAGGTCAGCGCATAGTCTCGGGCAGTGGTCGGGCTTTGCAGTTGCTCGGCGAGGATCAGCAGGGCGCTTGCCTGAAAGATTGGCCTGCCGGTGGTGGCGTCCTTCAGCATACGACGGTTCCGGTGAAGGGTTGACCTATCCACACGTTGCTGGCTGACACCGTGTACAGCCCGTGGATCTGGTAGGTCCAGGTGCCCGCTGCGGCCGGGTGCTGGGAATATGACGCGCCTGACGTGGGCACGTTGTTGCCGCTGGGGTCCGTGACCGTGAAGTCGTAGCCCGTCGCGCGGGGAACGTATCCGTAGCTGACAACGGTGATGCTCAGCTTGCGCCCTGAAGGGCAGACAGCCACAACACTGGCACCGGTCGGGGCAGGCATCGACATCGTCCCGACGCTGGTCGAGCCGGTCGCGGTTCCGGTGAACGCCGCCTGCGCGATGCCGGGGGCGAGGACCAGTACCGCAGCCGCGGCCAGGACCGCGGCGACGCGCCCGGACGCAGGCGTCCGCCCGGCGTCGGCGGTGCTCCGGCTTCTACGCAAGGTCGGCGGCTTTCTGTCGGGCCCGGTGGTCCATTCCATTCTTACCGCTTGCACGCGGTGGAAGAGCGGACCCGGTTCAGTTCTTTGAAGACATTCTTATGCGGCGCGCCGGGCGGCTGTGCCGCCCAGTGTTTTTTGACCGCCCAGGGCTTTTTCCAGTTGTGGCTGGTGTTCGCGGACGAGTTCGCCGGCTTGGACTGCCGCGGTGTGATCGGTCATGACCAGTGCCTGTTCGAGGCTGACGCAGTGCTGTTCCATCCGCAGCGCCCCCACCATCGAGGAGCTGGTTTTCAGGCTCAGCACCGCGTCCATCGCGAGGTCACTGTCCCCGGCGCTCAAGGCGCGGCTGATCTTGTCCACCCGCTGGGGCAGCATCCTGGCGTAGGCGGCCGCGAACTTCTCGGCGGCTTCCTTGCTCCTTAGCTCCTTGGCCAGGCGCTTGAGGGGGCGTCGGTCGAAGGCCGGCAGGGGGCGTTGGGCAGCGCCGGCGTCCGCGTCGTCGTCGCCCTCGGGCTTTTTCCGCCAGATCGAGACGAGCACCATGACCACCAGGGCGGCCGGAGCGCCGTACATCAGGACCTTCAGGACCACGGGATCACGAAGGATACGGATCGCGTTGCCCAAATAAGGAACGGTGAACACCTGACGGTCAACCTGACCGCCGGCCAACGTCGCCGTCCAGGGATCGGCACCGTTGTTGGCATCACCCTTGGTGCGGACGGTGGCGGTGCCTTGGCTGTTCACTGCCAGGTCGATGATCCGGTGGGTCTCCACCCGCTGGTCCTGCACCGGAATATGGTAAGTGATGATGTCCCCCACCTTCAGGTTCTGGACCGCGACAGGAACGGTGACAACGACGTCTCCCGGGTTGATCAGCGGCGACATCGAGCCGGTGAGCATGGTGCTGGTCTGGTAGCCCAGGACGCGGGGCCCGACGGCGAGGAACAGGAACGCAGCGACCGCCGCGACCATCAAGGTGGTCGTGATGATGCTGACCATGGCCCGGGCAATCCTCGCCCCGACTCCCCGGGCGTTGCCGGTGCCGGGCTTATCGTTGCCCGGGGTTCCGGCTCCAGGTGGCGTTGTCGCTTTCCGGGAGACCCGCGTGGGGCGGACCAGGGTTGCGGTCATGGCTGGGTCTCCGTTCCTGTGGAAGGCCCTCCGCCGTCGTTCTAGGGGGTTCGACGGCGGAGGGCTGGCTGGGGGTGCGTGTTACTTGTTGGTTCCGGTGCGCTGGGTGCCGGTGAAGTTGAACGCGACCGTGCTGCTCAGGTTCTGGAAGGTGTTGTCCGCCGTGGACGGCAGCGTCAGCGTGACGCGCAGGTTGTCGCTCTGGCCCGCGGTGACCGAGTTGAGGTTGGCCAGGGCCAGGTTCGAGCCGGTGACGGCGCGGGTGGTCAGGACCGAAGTGGTGGTGCCGGAGCAGGTGTAGGTGTACGCAGGGGCGGTGCCGGCCTCGGTCCACGGGACGGAGCAGTTATCGATGACCATCTGCAGTCCGTTGGTCCCGTCGGTGTCCAGCTTCGAGGTCGGCAGGGCCGAGGTGGTCAGCGTGACCGCAGAGAGTGCCTGGTTTCCGGCGGCGTTGCTCAGGGTGGCCGTGCGCTGCACGGTGTCGCCGGGGACCAGGCCGGAAGCGGCGACGGACAGCCGGTTCCCGGCCGTGCCGGGAGTGCCCAGGGCGATGGCCACGGTGCCGGAGGCGACGGTGTTGCTCGCGGAGGTGCTGGAGGTGAAGGCACCGTAGGTTCCCAGTCCTGCCACGCCGGCAGCAGTGCCGACCAAGGCCAGGGAAGCAATGACTTTGCCGGTGGTGGTTTTCAGGTTGAGACCCATGATGATTTTCCGTTTCCTTGAAGCCCGTGAGACCGGGGGATTCACGGGCCTTTGCTGCCCGATGACCTCTACTTTCCGGCAGGAATCTCAGGAAGCCGCAAGGATTCCACAAGTGTTTGTTCAAGATTAGTTAAATATCCGCTCAAGTTTTTTGCGAGTGTCGGGCAGGCGGCCTGGATGCTTCGGAAACCTTTGGCGAGGAAGGGGGTTCGGAGCGCGATTGGGATGCATGCCGGGCCCCGTCGCTGGGGCTCTTTCGGGTGCGTTACCGCAGTTCCTCTGCTGTTCCTTCCCGTGGGTCTGGTGAGCCATGACGGTGACAAATCCCTGGGTCCTTTTCAGTTTCTTGGTTCCGGCAAAGGGGATCGGCCTAAGCGGTCGATGGTCCCGGTATCGCGGGTTTCTCGCGTGCATGGTCTTGCCGGTGCTCGCAGTGCCGTTAGGGGGGCGCGGTTGCAGCGTCTCTTCCACGCGATGGCCGGCTACAGCGGCCTGTTGGTGGTGTTTTCGGGCCCGTTCCCGGATAACCTGTCCGTGGGGAGGCCGCGCCGGCACCCCCACGGACGTCCACGGGTGTGGGCGGACTTGTCATCCATTCAGTCCTGGGGGCCGAAATGACAAACGAAACGCAGCCGCAGGATCACGTCGGCTCTTTCAGGGGCCTTATTGAGGCCGTGCCCGATGCTTTGCTCGTGATCAACGACGATGGCGGGATCACGTTCGTCAACGCCCACCTGGAGCGGCTCTTCGGTTATCCGCGGAGCCAGCTGCTGGGCAGCCATTATGAGATGCTGCTTCCGGCGCGGTTCAAAGGCCACGGCCAGGCCATCCGCGACCGCTTCGCCGGTGATCCGGGGATTCGCCGGGCAGGAACTGACCTGAAACTGTTCGGCCGGCACCGTGAGGGCACCGAGTTTCCCATCGAGATCAGCTTCGCTCCCCTGGGCGCCGGTCCCGGCATGGGAATCGTCGCCTCCATCCGGGATGTGGGCGACCGCAGGCGCGTTGACGCGGAACTCCGCGATGCCCTCTCGCTGCTTGGTGCCACCCTGGAATCCACCGCGGACGGCATTCTGGTCGTGGCAGCCGATGGCCGGATTGCCGGGTCGAACGAGCGGTTCGCCGTTCTCTGGGGCATCCCTGCGGAGCTCATGGATTCCCAAGAGGACGGGAGAGTGATGGCGTTTGTCCTGGATCAACTGGCCGATCCGGACAGCTTCGTGGACAAGGTCCGCGAGTTGTACGCAGATCCCGGCGCCGAGAGCCTGGACGTGCTGGAATTCCGGGACGGGCGCACCTTTGAACGCTACTCCCGGCCCCAGCGCGTCGGGGAAGAGATCGTCGGGCGGGTCTGGAGTTTCCGTGACATTACGGGCCGCCGCCGGGCAGAAGACCAGGCACGGGAAGCGCTCGCCCACCTGGAAGGCCTGGGCGCGATCGTCAATTCTTCAGCCGACGCGATCATCGGCATGACACCGGCCGCTGTTATCACCAGCTGGAACCCCGGGGCCGAGAAGCTCTACGGGTACGCTGCCGCTGAAGTGATGGGCCGGGACATCAGGTTCCTCATACCTGATCATTTGCTCCGGAGCGAGGAGGCCTTGCTCGCCGAAATCCGGGAGGGCGGTGACGCGCGCAGTTTTGAGGCCGAGCGGGTCCGTAAGGACGGGACAATCGTCCCCGTTTCGGTGACTGTTTCACCCATCCGGGCCGACGACGGGAGCGTGCGCGGGATGGCGAAGATCGTCCGTGACATTACCGGCCAGCGGCTCGCCGCCGCGGAGCTGTTGGCGGCCCGCGAGACGGCGCTGGAATCAAGCAGATTGAAGTCCGAGTTCCTGGCCACGATGAGCCACGAGATACGGACCCCGATGAACGGAGTCATCGGTCTGACCGCGCTCCTGCTGGACACGCCGCTGGATGAGACCCAGCGCAAATACGCCCAAGGGGTTCAGACGGCGGCCGGGGCCTTGCTGACCCTCATTAACGACATCCTGGATTTCTCGAAGCTGGAGGCGGGCAAAATCGATCTGGATGTCACCACCTTTGATCCGCGGTACCTCGTGGAGGAAGTTGCAGCCCTTCTGGCCGAAGAGGCGTTGGGCAAGGGCCTGGAACTGATTGCGTACTGCCGGCCCGATGTTCCGGCGCGGCTGGCCGGTGATGCCGGCCGGATCCGGCAGATCCTGTTGAACCTGGCCTCGAACGCCGTGAAGTTCACCGCGTCCGGAGAGGTCGCCATCCGGGTGAACGTCGCGGAACAGGACGCAGGAGCTGCCGTGGTGCGGTTCGAGGTCAGGGATACCGGTATCGGTATCGATGCCGCGGATCATCTGCGCCTGTTCGACTCGTTTTCCCAGGCCGATGCCTCCACCACGCGCCGGTATGGCGGAACAGGGCTGGGTCTGGCGATCTGCCGGCGCCTGACCGAAGCGATGGGCGGAGAGATCGGTTTGAGGAGCACCCCGGGGGAGGGCAGCACGTTCTGGTTCACGGTCCGGCTGCCCGTCGCTCAAGCCCCCGAGGGGATTCTGGAGCCTCCCGTCCCCGGTCTGCTGTCCGGGCTGCGGGTGCTGGTGGTCGATGACAATGCCACCAACCGGCTCGTGCTGGAATCACAGCTGGCCGCGTGGGGGCTGCGGCCGGAGGCTGCAGGGGACGCGGCCACTGCCCTGGACCGGTCCCGGACCGCGGCCGCCGCCGGGCAACCCTTCGCCCTGGCCGTGCTTGACATGTGCATGCCGGACATGGACGGCCTCGAGCTGGCCCGCGAGCTCACTGCCGACCCTGCCCTGCGGGGCATCCGGCTCATCATGCTGACGTCCGCACCCCAGGTCACACAGGCCGATCTGGGCGCGGCCGGCATCCGTGAATGGCTGACAAAACCCGTGCGTGCTTCAGACCTCTATGACCGGCTCATGCGCCTGATGGCCGGCGCTTTGCGGGCCGCCCAGGGGCCCACAACGGCCAAGCCCGCCCGGCCCGAAAGGCCTTACCGGGGCCGGATCCTGGTGGTGGAGGACAACGAGGTGAACCAGCTCGTTGCCCGGGAAATGGTCACCAAACTCTTCTTCCGGGCCGACGTTGTCGCCGACGGCGCCGAAGCGGTCTCCGCCACCGCCGTCCGCTCCTATGCTGCAGTGCTCATGGATTGCCATATGCCGGTCATGGACGGCTTCGAGGCCACCAGGATCATCCGCGCCCGGGGGGATAGTCCCGCCCGCCTGCCAATCATCGCCATGACCGCCGGGGCGCAGGACGAGGACCGTGAGCGCTGCCTCGCGGCCGGCATGGATGACTACCTCAGCAAACCCGTGGACCTGGCCGCCCTGGATGAAGCCCTGGAGCGGTGGATCCCCCGCCCTGTCACGGCCGAAGCTGAGGGCCCGGCATTGGACCCCGCGCGGCTGGCGGTGCTCCGTGAACTGGGGCCGGCAGACGGGCCCGGGCTGCTGCGCGGGGCGGCCGACGCCTTCCGGCGCGGCGTCCCCTCGAGCGTGGCCGCCCTTCAACAGGGCCTGGATGGCGGCGGAGGTGACGCCCTGGAACAAGCAGCCCACAAACTCAAAGGCGCCGCGGCCAACATCGGCGCCACGGGTGCGGCCGCACTGTGCCAGGAACTGGAGGACCTGGGACGCGAACCCGGTGGTCGGCACGGCCCGGAGCTGCTGGCCCGGCTCCTGACCGAGCTGGCACGGGTGGAGAAGGAGCTGGAGAATGCCTTGGCCGTGAGCCCATGAGGGTCCTTGTCGTGGACGACGACCCTGGGTCGCTTTTGGTCGCGAAGGCCGCCGTTGAACGATCCGGGCACGAATGCCTGACGGCTCCCGACGGGGATGCCGCGTGGCGGCTCTACCAAAGCCACCGGCCCCACGCCGTGGTCACGGACCTCGTCATGCCCGGACTCGACGGGCTCGCCCTCTGCCGTGCCATCCGGACCGCCGAGGCGGACTCCTACACCTATCTCATCTTGCTGACCTCGCTCGGGTCCCGGGAAGACGTCATGGCAGGCATGGAGGCCGGCGCGGACGACTACGTCACCAAACCGCTGGACCCGTTCACGCTGCACACCCGCCTGATCGTGGCCCTCAGGGTGACCTCCCTGTACACCGAACTGGCCCGTTACCACCGGATGCTTGCCGAACAGGCCCGCACCGACGCGTTGACCGGACTGCGCAACCGGCTGACCCTGACCGAAGACCTCCAGCAACTGCACCACCGCAGCGAGCGGTACGGACTCCACTATTGCCTGGCCATGTGCGACGTGGACAACTTCAAGAGCTACAACGACACCTACGGCCACCAGGCAGGCGACGCGGCGCTCAAAGCCGTCGCCTCCGCCCTCGCCGGCCAGCTCCGGCAAAGCGACGGCATCTACCGGTACGGCGGGGAGGAATTCCTCCTCCTACTCCCGGACCAGTCACGCTCCGGAGCGAAGGCCGTGCTGGAACGGTGCCGGGCCGCCGTGGAGGACCTGGACATCACCCACACCGGCGATCCATCCGGGGCTCTGACCATCAGCGCAGGAATATCCTGCTACAGGCCCGGCCACCGGGTCAGCAGCGCAGAACTCCTCAGAGAAGCCGACACGGCCCTCTATACGGCCAAGACGACAGGCAAGAACACAGTCGCCCTCTCGGGTGCAGGCCATTCGGGAAGTGGCTTCTGAAAAGCGGCATACCGGACGGCCGTGACCGTTGGTTCGGATAGGCGGCTTTTCACACCCCGGGTTGGCGCCAGGCTGGTTCCAAGGACGAGGTTGAGCGTGCATCCTCAATGACATCGTCGGTCCGCCGGGAGCCCGGCTGGACGTCAAGAAGGTCTGTCCTGCCGATGACCCTCGTGGCGGGGGCATCCTCGGGGTGGGCCGGATATGTCAGCCCTACCGGGCCGACAGATACTGGACACAGTCACGTCACGTCTGACCCGATCCCGGACATCGAGGTCTCACTTAAGGAGATCCGGCTTGGTTACGAAGCCGTCCCGCCTCTTGCATGTCGTCCTGGCCAACTATTGTCAACCCCGCATTGTGCTGTTATTACCGTTGTATCGGCAGTCCCGGACGGGCGGGTGATGGGAGTCCTGATGGATGCGCAATGGATCTTCGGCTTCGTCGGCGGCTATGTGGCGGCGGCGGTCACGGTGTTTCTGTTGTACTTGCCTTTCCTGGTTCTTTTCGTTGTGCTGCTGCTTGGGGCAGGCATTCTGGAGCTCATGGCGTTGCCGTTCCTGATCTTGTTCCGGAGGTCTCGCGGTCGCGGGAAGCCCGACCCTTCATCGGGTGGATCGTGGCTTCTCGATTGATGCACCGCACAGGGATGCGCAGGAAACTACAGGCGCTCAGGTGAGGCGCCGGGCCGCTCGGTCAGGCGCTGAAGGTTTTCATCGCCGTTGTCCAGGAGATCAGCTGGTCCCGGAAGGGGTCCAGAGCTTGCGGCGCCCATGGAGCGGCCGTCCTCGCCATCTTCGCTAATCAACAGTCGACGTGTTCCTCACCCTGCCTGGACTGTACCCAATGTTGTAGCCGTGACGGGCGATTGTGGCGGGAGTTTCGGGACAACATACAGGACGCTCAGGTTACGCGGCATTCCACGAATCCCGGCCAGCGGGGGAGTGTCCCATCAGAAATATTCCGGTTCCTTGGAAGTGGGACGGAATAGGATCGCAGAATGAAGCTGACACCGATTGACGCATCCCGCGCCCGCCAACCGGCCATAGCAGTGCTGTCCGACTTTGAGATTGGACAGCACGTGGGAAGGCATCGTGGCTGGCTGTTGGATGAGGATGGTGCGGTTTACGAGAAAAAGAGCGGCTTATTGAGGCGGCCGCAGCGGGTGGCCGAGAGCCTTGTTGATCTTGGCCGGATTCTGCGTACCTTGCCGAATCCTGCCGTGCGCGTTGGCGAAGAAAGTTCAGCGATCTACTGGGGCCTGATTCCGAACGTGCACGAACTCCAGCGGTTGCGTATCTGATCGGTTCAACAGGGCTATCAGCAGGCCGGTAGTCCAGCCGGGCCGAATGGACTACCCGTGCATGGTGCCCTTGATCATCCGGATCGGGGACGAAATCGGGGCGCCCGTTGGTTCACCCCGGCCCGTCGTTGGGTCGGCACCACCCCAACGAGGCCGGCGATGACCGGATGAAGGGGGTGCTTCATCCGGTCATCGCCGGGCGTGCAGCGGGTACGGGTCAGGCTGCCAGAGGCACCATCCCGGTGGTGAAGGCATCGCCGGGCGCCAGGATGCTGAGCCTGCAGTCAGACTGGAACGGATCAATATCCGCAGGAAGGTGATGTGACCGCGAGCAGGCGCGCAGCTGTTCCAGAGCCTCTGGCTCGACCATGGCCCGTGTCACGTCGATTTCCAAGGCAAGGCCTTTGATCAGGGCGTTGGCGCGTTTCACGACCACATAAAGGGCCTGGATGCTTTGCGCCGTCACGCGGCCTTGAGCCGCGATCTTGGCGTGGGCGCAATCGAGGTCCACACGGACCAGGACGCTGAGCTTGTCTGTCATGGTGCTCCTACCATTCGTGGACGGTCGCGACGCTGCGACCGCCCACGTTAGCTTAGGCATGAACTGTGACGCACGCAACACCCCGCACGTATTCAGGCCCCCATCGGGCTGAACCGACCCCTCACCGCGGCAGAGACGTCCGGCTCCTCCTCGCACCGAAGGCAACGCAGCTCGGAGCGCGGCTGATCAGCTCGTGTGCGCATGGAACCCGTCCGCCGCCGTGCGTGAGCCGGTCCGGAAGCGGCAGGCAGGGGCGGGCCTGTTTCTCCGCCCGGGGTGCAGGCGTATGCTGGCCCGTGACAGCCAGCCACACAGCCCAGGAGTGATCAATGATCGGAAGGAACAAGGCTTCCCATGCTGCGAACGAAGCCGCCCGTGCCGCCCAGGACCGTGCCGAGGAATGGATCAAGCACGCGACCGACAAGGCCTCCCCGCAGGCCGAAGCCGCCATCCGGTGGGCATTGTCCAGGCTCGACGAAGCGCACGTCCCGGACGTCGTTCAGGGGGTGGTTGTCACACTGACAGGAAACAGGAAGGTCGCCAACCGGGCACGGAAAGCAGCCTCCCGGGCCGTCCAGCGTGCGGACCGGAAACTCCGTCCTGCCGGCCAACCTTCCGGGAAGACCTTTCTTGTTTCCGCCCTGGCCGCCGCCGCGGCCGCCGTCGCAGGCGTCCTGCTCTGGCGGGCCGTGACCAGCCGCCCCGACCCGAAGGAATCAGAGGCGGAACAGTCGACCCCCGTCGTCTAGAGCCCCACGTCGAGGTCCCGGTTCGGTGTGCAGTTCCGGGGCAATGGGAACGGAAGGGAACGCCGTCATACCAACAGGCAAGGTCCGGTGGTTCAATGGCGGGAAGGGCTACGGTTTCACAGCCCCCGATGACGGGCCCGAGGACGTTTTTGCCCATTTTTCCGCGATCGTGGCCAGCACCGGCTTGGTCTTGAACCCGCGGCCCTCCGGGATGCCGGCTCCCGCACACCGGCCCGGATCATCCGTCCATTCCTTGGGCAGGTAGGGTTCCCGGTCCAGGAACGTGCGACCGTGCCTGGTGGCATAGCTGAGGAACACGCCGATCTGGCAGTTCTCCACCCGCCCTGCGGTCCCCGAATACTGGCGGGCGACCCCGGCGGACCGACGACCCTTCTTCAGAAAACCGGTCTCGTCGACGACCAGCACCCCGTCCGGGTCGCCGATCTTGTCCACGACGTCGGAGCGCAGATCATCCCGCAGCCCGTCCGGTTCCCAGTCCGCGGTCGAGAGCAGCCGCTGCATCCGGTCCGGAACCCGGTGGCCGGCGCGCTCCGAGAGCGTCCAGGAGTTCTTCCGCTCCTCCTCCGAGAGCAGCCCCCTGACATACAGCGCTCGCCCGCGGCTCCGACCGGGCGAACCGAGCCGCGATCAGCTCCCCGACCTCGACCAGCCCGTCCGCCCATTCCCGCACCTCAGCCGCACACATATCATCACTCACCGGACAGGATTAACACGTCGGAGACGAGAAATCCGGTAAAACGCCGACATGGACGAAAATAAACGCGACTGTAAGTACTAGCTGACGGCTCCGTCTGATCGCTCATCATTGTCGCAACGTACTGCGATGGCCGGCAGACACTGACTAACGCCGCCAATACCTTGGATCAAGGACTAGCCACACCCGGCCGGACTGGAGCCCGGGCATCGGACCAACATCGGAACAGGGGCCTGCCTTCCCGCGAAACGTGGGAACTTATCGCGTAGGCAAAGCCTGCCCCGGATCGCGAAGCCGGTAGCCACCGTCCCTTCGGATAAACAGAGCAAGCAGGAAGACCGCGTTTCCTACGCTGCGGCCACCGTCCAGCCTGGGTGGTCGAGAATGTCTTGCTGAACATGAACATGAACCGGACCCGGGAGAGGAGAGGCACGGCGCAGTCCAACTTTGCGCAACAGCTTGTTGCGCAGGACTCCGGATCTGGAAACTTCGAAGTCAGCAGCTGTCGGCTACATTTCCGCCGATAAGCCTCCGTCGACCGCCTAATTTTTCTATGTTGTGCCATCGCTTACCGGCCCCCTTCGAGGAATGAGCATGCTGGCTCGTGCACTTCGTGGACCCGCGCAGCCTCGTTGAGTGCGGCACATCACCGACCTGCCAAGAGTGGTCTTTCTGACTGCGGCTGTCGAGCTGGCCTGGGATGGGGACTGGAAGTATGCAAATGCCTTCCAGCCTTCCGAAGGTCCAACGATGAACGGCCGACTGAAAGACGCCGGCCCCGGGTTGCCGGACGACGGGATCACCCAGAACCCGGCAGTACTGACCGCTAAGGATGTCGATGTGTTGTTCCGAGGAGTCAGTCGTGAGGGGTGGGTTGAGTATGCGAATGCTACGCGCTAGCCGCATCAGGGCCATCGCATCCTTCCTGGTGGTGTTTTTGTGCTTCGGTGTGGTGGGTGCCCAGGCGGCCCACGCCGACGACGGCCAGCCTGCTGCCGTGGGCCAGACGCTGAACGCGGACCAAGCGAAGAGACTGGCCGGTCTGCCGGCAGACCAGCGCAACGCCATCCGCGACGACATGATCAAACAGCTCGCCAAAAGCGCGTGCGCCAATCCGACCATCTCGATGGCAATGATTGGTGCGGATTGTGAGCAGGTCGCGGCCGCCGCGTACGGGACGTTCCTGACGACGCCTGAACAGGCCATGGCCTTCAACGCGGACGCAGACGGCGCCAAGTTCTGTGCAGGGCTGGCACAGGTCAAAGCTCCCATGACGGCTGTTGGATCGTGTTCTGCCGGTGCCGCCTTCAGACAGGCTTTGCCGGTGTTGGGTGCTGCGACGCGGGTGGCGTTGCAGTTGTCTCCGGGTGGGCAGTTCGTGTTGGGCACGGTGGATACGGTGGCGTTCATTGCGAACGCGAAGGACGGGTTTGAGAAGTTCGCGAACACGGTCAAGGGCGAGGCGGTGAAGTCCACGAACGAGGTGATGAACAACCTCCTAAAGACCTCTGCCCTGTCGATGGATGACGAGTTCCGCAATACTTGGGCAGCGTTCGCGGCCGTCGGCATCGTCGTTCTGGCACTGATGTACTTCAAGCTCTGGAAAGACGTCTCCAACGAGGACGCGGACCTTGAGGAAGCCCAGAAATCGTTGTTCTGGTACGGGCCCTTGTCGATCATCCTGGTGCTGTTCGGGCCGGCGATCGGGTACCAGCTCAATTCCTGGATCAGCGGGTTGACCGAGGCGTTCACCGGCTGGACGGCAGGGCATATTGCCACGTTCATGGAGGTCATTGCCCGATTCGCTTCGTACCAGTCCAACGGCGTGTTCGGTCCCTTGGTCACGGTCGTCGTCTATGGACTGTTGTTCCTGGGCGCGTGGGGGCTGCTGGCGATGTTCTTCCTTCAGCCCTTTGCGCTGTACCTGATGGGGGTCGGTATCGCGGTGATGATCGGCTTCATGATCCATCCCGAGTACCGGCAGCGGGTGGCCAAGACGGGCACCTTGTGGATTGCCATCGGCTTGTCCAAACCGGTCCTGGTGCTGCTGATGGGTGCGGTCTTCACCTTCATTTCCACCCGTCCGGCCTTCCAGGGCGGCGGCACCGACGATGCGATGGTCAACGCGGCCAGTGTGTTCATGGCAGGGTCCGCGATGCTGCTTCTGGCTTTCTCGCCGGCGCTGCTGTTCAAGTTCGTTCCGCTGCTGCCTTCGTCTGCGACGGGTCTGGGTGCTGGTCGTGAGTCCGTGGCCGGCGCGGCGCTGGTTGCCGGGGCAGGTGCCGGGGTTGATGCGCTGATCCGGAACCGCCGGATCGCCCACAACCGTTCCGCCGGCCCTGGGACCAACAGGGGATCTTCGACGCCGTCCACCCCCTCCGGGAACTCCGGCAGCTCTGGGCAGGGAACGGAGCCTGGCGCGGACGGTCGGAACATCGGCCAGCTGCAGCGCGATGCCAGGACCGGCAGGAGCGGCCCCGGACAGGGCGGTGCCGGGCAGGACGGTGCCGGGCAGGGGCGGAGGTCTGGTGCCGGGGCTGTGGTCCGGGGGTCCGGGAAGATCGCGGCCGGAGGCGCGGCGGCGTTCCTGCTGGCAGGCCGGGAAACGGCCCGTCAGGCGGGGATGCGCGGGAAGCGGTCTACGGGCTCGATGGTCCCGGATACCGACCACATCAGCGGCCGCTGACAGCGGCCAAAAATGATTCTTTTTCGAGCGGGAAGCGGGTAGGTCATGGCACGGATGGTGGTTATCGGCGGTGAGGTCGGCGGCCGCGGATTGTTCGGCGGCAAGCGGACGCCTCCGGAATGGGCGGGCCTGGGCGTCGCTGTCGTCCTCACGGTCGTGGTGTTGCTCTCGGCCGGGCCGATCTCGGTGCTTTCGCTGCTGGGCGCGGCCGTGGTGCTGCTGACCGGTGTCGTGTCGACGACGCCGAACAAGTTCTCCGGAGACCGGTCCCTGGGGGCGTTGGTCGTGGAGGCCCGGCACCGGAAGCATCGCCGGCGTACGGGCAGCGTGAACTTCACCCCGGTGAAGGACCGCCCGCAGACCCGGAGCGTGAAGGCCCCGAAGTCCCGGCGGGAGGAGGCTGACGAGCGCGGCATGATCGATGTTCCTCTCCGGCACCGGAACAACGCACCGTTGATGGTCGGTAACGTGCGGCATTTCGTGTACGACTCTCCGGAGGGGCCGATGGTGATTTTCCGTCACCAGGGCAAGATCAAGAAGCCTTACTACACGGTGACCTTGGAGACGCTGGGCACGAGCTCGGGGATCCGTGAAGAACACCGGGAAGATGCCGGGCACATCGCTCACGGGCTGATGCTCTCCCGTCTGGCACGCCGGCAGCACCTGGTCAGCCATGTCCAGTCCCTTGCCCGTGCGGTGCCGGTGGACTCCGCGGATCACCTGTTGTGGATCCACCGGCGCATCCCTGCCGGGGTCCCGAAGGTGTTGTTGACCTCCTATGGAGAGTTGTGCGATCTTGTGCAGTCCAGGGCTGAGCAGCACCGCAGCTACGAGACGTTCCGGATCCCGGTCTCGGAGAAACTCTCCCGCAAGGCCCGCGCCCTTGGCCCGGGAGATCTCGGATACGGCAAGGCCATTTACCAGGAAGTCCGCTCGGCGATGTCCCAGGCCGAGATGATGGGCTCCGTTCAGGCCTTCCGGCCCTTGGGGCCTGAAAACATGGCGGCGTTGCTGCGTCACCTGCAGGACCCGGGCTTCGACATTGACGACACCGCCGGCGCGGACCTGATGGACTGCTGGCAGCACCTGGACGGCGCGTCCTCGCCCAATTCGGTCATCGTGAACGGTTCCTGGCACACCCGCACCGGGTATGTCCCGGCCACCGCGTTCAGCCCCGAGGCGATCCCCGTCCAGGCGTTGAAGGCCGTGATCAGCGGAATCCAGCCGGCCGTGGTCCACAGCGTGTCCGTGGTCATTGAACTCCAGGATGCGCGCGCGGCCCGAGGCAAGGCCCGCTCACACGCGGCCATGGACCGGGCCCGGGGCAAACAGGTCGCCAAATCCGGTGTCGTGACCGACGGCAGCGAGGAGGTCCTGCTCAACGCCTCGCACCAGCGTCTGCTGGACCTGAAACCCGGCTCCGGGCACCACGGTGCCGCCTACGGCCTGTACATCTCCTACTCGGTCGAGCACGAAGAGGAGATCCTGGGCACCGCCGACATCATCGAGGCCGCGGCCGCGGATGCCGGGATTGAACAGATCGACTGGCTGGATCAACGCAATGATCTGGCCCTGATCACCACCATGCCTTTCACCAGGGGGATCCGATGAACACCACCGACACCACACCCCAGCCGGGCGCGGGGACCACCGCCGCGGTCAAGCGGTTCCCGCTGCCGTGGGCTGAAACCCAAGGCGGGCAGAACCGTGCCGCGCACGTGACCGCCGAGGGTCTGGAACGGGCCCAGAACGCCAAAACGACACAGAACGCCAAAACGACACAGAGCGGCAAGGCGGCGAAAAAGCGTGCCCGGAAGGAGGCCGCCGCTAGGGAGCGGTCCGAGCTGGATTCGTCCAACACTCCTCTCCGGTGGCATCACGAGCGGGCCTGGAAGTTCGCTTCCACGCTCGGGTACTACGATCCGGCCGCCCCGGGGATCCTGTCCTCGACCCGGCAGATGGAATTCGCGCACATGGCCATCGCCTCGCCCCCGACATCGCACCGGGGTCTGCTGTTCGGGGTGGACGCCGGGTCCGGATGGATGATCGTCCACGACGTCTTCAGCTCCTACGGCGAAACCCTGGAGTCCCCGAACGTCTGCTACATCGGCGATCTGGGGCAGGGAAAGTCCTCGGCGATGAAGACCTGGGGCGTGCTGCGCCAGCTGATCCTGGGCCGGCGCATCGTGGTCATCGACAAGAAGTACCAGCTGGACATCAGAGCCGGTGAATACACTCCGCTGGCCAGGGCCCTGGGCGTGACGCCCGTGAAGTTCCGGATCGGCGGCGGCGGATCCCGGATCAACATCCTGGATCCAAGGATCGCGGCCCGCATGGATGAAGAGGACCACGACAGCGACACGGCGGCCGAGACCCCGGCCGGGCAGTCGATGCTGCTGCGCGCCGTCACCGAGGAAGCCCTGGAACGCCGCCTGACGCCGAAGGAAGGCAAGGCGGTGCGCATGGCGCACCGGCAGGCGGTGGCCTCCGTCCGCGGAACGGGACGGGACGCGGACATCCGGGATGTGCTGGCGGCCCTCTACGCCCCGGATGCGTCCGCAGCTGCGGACGCGAACCTGACAGTGGAGCAGCTGAAGGAGTGGGGACTGGATCCGGCGTTCGAGCTCGAACGCATGATCGAAGATGACCTGGCCGGGCTGATCGATGGGCCGACCAGCCCGGACATCGAACTCAGTGGCGGGCTCACGGTCTTTGACGTGTCCCTGCTCCCCGAAGACGGCCCGGCCCTGCCCCTGGTCATGACGATCATCAACACCTGGCTGGCGAACACCCTGTACCGGCAAAAGACACCGGTACCGACCACTTTGCTGATCGAGGAAGCCTGGCACACCGTGCAGGGCTCGGTTGCGAAGGTCACCCGCCGCAACACCAAGCTCTCCCGCGCCTTGTCGCTCTCCTGCCAGTTCGCGTTCCACCACATCTCCGACATTCCCCAGGACAGTCCGGCGATCGCGATGCTCAAGGAATGCGGAACGGTGTTCCTCTACAAGCAGGGCAAGCGCGAAGACGCCGTGGCCTGTGCCAGGCTGTTCAACCTCCCGCCCGGGTCCGCGGACGACATCGGCAAGCTGCAGAAGGCCACGTGCCTGATGAAGATCGGCTCCTTGGATCCGTTCGTGGCCATTCACCTGCGCAGCCCCCTCGAGGTGGCCCTGACCGACACGGACAAGGCCATGAAGTCCGGAGCCACCCTGGACCTGGTCCAGGCAGTCACCGAACGGGAAGAGGAGGTCGTCGCATGAGCAAGCCGGTTTCGTCCGAAACGATTCTGATCCGGATCCTGGCCGGCAGTGCGGCCGTGCTGCTGCTCTGCGCGTTTCTGGCCTTGGAGCTGGGGGAGTTCTTCACACCCACCGGCACGATCTCCTGGAACCCGGCGGAGCTGGGCACAACCGTCAGGGCCGGCCGCTTCCAATGGCCGGCGGCGTCCACCTGGATCCTGGTTGTCCTGCTCCTGGCCGCGTTCCTTGGGGTTCTCTGGTTGTCCATGACGGTCTTCGGCGCGAAGCCTGAAGAGACCGGCCTTCCCCGGTACAAGGACCTGGAGCACCGGATGGGCCGCAAAGCAGCTCTGAAGCAGGCCCGGCAGGCGCTCACCTTGCCCGAGGACGCCTCCGGGGAAGACATCATCGTGGCCCTGTGCAAGCTGGACGGGGAAGTCCTGTACGTCCAGCACGAAGACTCGATGTGGGTCTACGCGCCCCAGCGATCAGGCAAGACCCTCTGGCTGGCAGTCGGCATCGTCGTGGATGCCCCCGGCCCGGTGCTGACCACCTCGA